>JADGDK010000300.1:0-332 GCA_016744895.1 Campylobacterales bacterium
TTTATACTCCATAGCTTCTCTTACATCAACTAATATAAAACTTACCATTTTTTTATCTCTAGCCTCCATTAAGGCTTCAACTTCATCAGAATCTAAATTACTCTTAGTTAAAAGCATTTCACACTCATCTTTTGTAAGTCCTCTTGAGTGTTCGTGAACCGCCTCTTCCATCTCTTCTTCAGCTTTTTGAGAAGAAGCAAATTCAGGAGTACAGAAAATTCCACAGTGACAGTTTCCTTTATTTGGAATTTCATCTTTAAGTGCAGGAGGACACGGACATATTCTATCCTCTTTTGTTTTTGTAACAAAAAAGCAAGGACAGTATCTTTTAC
>JADGDK010000300.1:342-612 GCA_016744895.1 Campylobacterales bacterium
AATTAATTTATTTCTTGTAAGCCCAAATTGAACTGATTCATTAATTTCAGAATCAGGGTTATAAGCAAATTTAAATTGATTTAAAACTTTATCTGTAAATTTTACTGTTTTTTCAAGTTCAGTTTTAAATTCAACTGATTCTGGGTCAATGTTTGTCTTACTCATTATATATACCTTTCTTAATAATTGATTAATTTTTAGGATTTGAAATAATAACAAAAAGTTCTAAAAATAAGCTAAACCTTAAAATTCTTAACTACAATATAATAT
>JADGDK010000301.1 GCA_016744895.1 Campylobacterales bacterium
TTATAAACTACATCAATTATGTTTTTAATATCTTTTATAGTATCTTTTATATCAAAAACAACTTTTTTATCATCTTGTGATGATACTAAATAATTCCTAAAGTCATCAATAGTTTGAGATAAAAAAGTAACATGCTTTAATATCTTTTCATAAGATTTTATATTGTCTTTTTCTTCTAATAACCCTAATTCACTATTTACTATATTTGCAGATGATATTGTACTAATTGCACTTAATGGTTGTCTCCATTGATGTGCTATATTTCCAATCATCTCACCAAGTGATGCAAAACGTGCTTGTTGTAAAAGTTGTGTATCTTTTTTTCTACTTTTTTCTATCTCTTTTACTATTTTATTCTCTAAGTTATTATTTATATCTTCAAGTTGTTTCTCTTTTTTTTGTACTATTTTTTTATAAACAATAAATGATTTTTTAATATTTGATGCAAGAATATAAGATATAACTATAACTATAAATCTACGAAAAGAGCATAGATACAGTGGAATTTATGCTCAAAATGTAGGACATGATAGTGATGAAGATGTAGCTAAACAGTGGTACTTAGATGAACCTTATTTAAATATACATGAGGTTCACCAAACCTACAATG
>JADGDK010000302.1 GCA_016744895.1 Campylobacterales bacterium
CTTATGTAAGAGAATTTATTTCTCTTAAAGATGGAGTACAAGAAATTAAGCACTATACAGAACTTGGTGTTCTCTCAAAGTTAGACTATTTTGTGGATGGCAAGAGACATGGACTAGAAACAAAATACATAATTTCTAAGGCAGACGGTAGTGTAAAAAGTACGAAAATGTATGTTGATGGGAAACTACACGGTGAAGCTATAACGTATAACCAAAGTGGTGAAGTTATTAAGCATGAAGTGTTTGCCCTTGGAAAACTTGTTTAAAAATAATTTAGCCTATGAAGCAAGTGCGGGAAGCGGAAAAACATTTATGCTTGTTGTGCGTTATCTCTCACTTCTTTTTCAAGGTGCACAAGCCTCAAAAATACTCGCTCTTACCTTTACAAACAAAGCTGCTTCAGAAATGCAAGAAAGAGTGTACCAAACACTTGATGAACTTGAAAATCGTGGTGAACTAGATGAGATAGTTAAAGTAACAGAGTTATCTCGTGCGTACATACTCTCAAATCGTAAACGTATTTTAGATGAGTTTTTAAACGCAAGTACGAAAATTATGACCATAGATAAATTTTTTACGCAGATTCTTAGAAAGTTTTCTTTGTACGCT
>JADGDK010000303.1:0-349 GCA_016744895.1 Campylobacterales bacterium
ATTTGGCTATCCACATAAAGCGATGTGTAGATGACGCATTCTTTGCTGTCATATTGGTTGTGCAGCGGACCTAGGCCCAGCGGTACTTGAACATGCAAGGCGTCTTCCATTGAGATGATTGGCAAACCATATGGGTCAACGCCGGAGAAGTTTCCAGCATCAATTGCAGCCATGATTTTCTCGAAAGAATAAACCGACGCGGTAACGTCCAGTTTACCGCCCACAACGATGAATTTACCGTCTGGGGAAACATCAACACCGTGAGGTGATTTTGGCTCAGCAATCAGGAAAACCAGACCTTCTTCGATGGCGGTGTCCATCATGATGACCGGATGGCCATTGATCATGT
>JADGDK010000303.1:359-609 GCA_016744895.1 Campylobacterales bacterium
CCCCCAACATAACGTTCTGCACAGAACGAGTTGGTGAATGTCCAACCGTCGGAAACCAATTTACCTGCGTCGGTCAAATCTTGGCTGTAAGGTGGCAGTTCCAGTGAGAAGGAACGATCTTCGTCAATCCGACCTGCTTCGCGGTCAAACTTCCAATAGGTAACCGCCCCACGGAATTTTTCATTGAACTGCGATAGTGGCGCAAAACCACGGCCCAAAACGCCAGGATATTGCGCGGCCTCTACCACAT
>JADGDK010000304.1 GCA_016744895.1 Campylobacterales bacterium
CAATAGAACGAAGGGTTGTAGAGATATGAGAGGAGAGATTTCTTGCCATTTTGTCATGAATACTTCTAATGGTTCTGAGCTGTTCTTTTGAGACACGGTTGGGTCTTTTAAAATCATAGAGAGTGATATTTCGATCGGTATACTCTACGGCACTCTCTTGATTTTGAGTGGAGTTCTCCTGTTTACTGTTTTCTCCACTACCTTTTTCATCTACACCCTCTAAAAGGGCATCAATCTCATCCTGACTTAGTATATCTGCCATTAAACTACCAATTTATTCCTAATTTGTTTCATAAGTTTTTTATGAAGTTGTGAAATACGAGATTCGCTAATGCTCAGTATCTGACTAATCTCTTTTAGATTTAATTCCTCAAAATAGTATAGTTGAATAATTGTCTGTTCTCTTGAATTAAGGGTTAAGACGATACTTTTAACAGCCTCAATCATTTGATCTTTTTCAACGCTATCTTCTATACTAAGATCTTTTTGAACAATAATTTGTTCATTAAGAGGTACATTTGTTGCAATTTCTGAAGCAACTTTAGCCTCTCTTATTTTTGAAATGTTCTCCCCTAGCTTTTTTGCTAAAGTCGCATCATCTGGTTC
>JADGDK010000305.1 GCA_016744895.1 Campylobacterales bacterium
GTACTACTCCTATGGGATGTCATGCAATTATAGATGGAGAGAGTATCAAGATACAGGGGATGTATTTCCATGGAGATAAGATCTACAAAGATGAGGTAGCTGGAGATAAAAAGAATGGAAAAGAATTGGCTGTAAAATTAGCTGAGATGATTAGGGGGCAGATAGATGGGTAAGGTTTATATAGTAGGAGCAGGCCCTGGAGATTTAGAGTTATTGACATTAAAGGGTAAAAGATGTGTAGAAGAAGCCGATTGTATTGTCTATGACAGACTGGTAAATCCTCAGATACTTTCTTTAGCTCAAGCAGAATGTGAATTGATATATTTAGGGAAGGGTAACACTGAAGGTGGAGTTATTCAAGATGAGATAAATAGAACTATAGTAGAAAAAGCTCTTGAGGGTAAAACAGTTACAAGATTAAAGGGAGGAGATCCTTTTGTATTTGGTCGTGGAGGAGAAGAGATATTAGCTCTAAATGAAGCTGAGATAGAATTTGAAGTAGTTCCTGGGATTACATCTTCTATATCTGTACCATCTTATTCTGGAATACCTGTTACTCATAGAAATATAGCTCGTTCATTTCATGTGTTTACAGGACATACC
>JADGDK010000306.1 GCA_016744895.1 Campylobacterales bacterium
TCATAATCATATTTAAGTGCAAATAAACATATTTCTTCGGTTTGATTTTTTACATATTTTAAAGATTTTCCATTCTTTTTAATAGCGATAAAGCACAAGTCTTTGGTTTGATTTTTTACATATTCTAAAGCTTTACTATTTTTTTTAACAGCTTCTAAACATATTTCATCAGTTTGATTTCTAACAAATTCTAAAGATTTGCCATCATTTTTAACAGCTATTAAACACATTTCTTCAGTTTGATTTTTTACATATTCTAAAGATTTGCCATCATTTTTAACAGCTATTAAACACATTTCTTCAGTTTGATTTTTTACATATTCTAAAGTTTTGCCATCTTTTTTAAGAGCTATTAAACACATTTCTTCAGTTTGATTTTTTACATATTCTAAATCATATATATTATACTTAACTGCAGCTAAACATATTTCATGTGTTTGATGTTTGACATATCTTAAACACAATCTATAACGAACAGCAATTAAGCACATTTCTTCAGTTTGATTTTTTACATATTCTAAAGCATTGCCATCATTTTTAACAGCTATTAAACACATTTCTTCAGTTTGATTTTTTACATATTCTAAAGTTTTGCCATCTTT
>JADGDK010000307.1 GCA_016744895.1 Campylobacterales bacterium
CATTTTAATTCTGAAATCGTATTCAATAATTGCACCTGCTGGTACTGTGAATACACATGTTAAACATCTAGGGTTAGCATCTTGAAAAAGTGCAACAGACTCTAGGTCTAAAGATGATTTAATAGTAATTGGAATTGATCCACCATTTTCAGCTAGTTTTGGAGCTTTGAATGATAATTTCTTCTCATCATTTTTTAATCCAGCACTACCGTATAATGCTTTGATACCATCTTTAGTTTTTTCTGATTCCCATGCAGCTGGCTTAGTAGCTCTAAAGTCTACTGCGCTTAAGTCTGTACCTGGTGCAACAATCGCAGCAAATGCCGCTAAACCTACACCTAAAAATTTTCTTCTATCCATCTTGTTTTCCTTTTTATTTAATTTTAATGTTCTTTACTTGAGTCTATCATCCACTCAACTATTAACTTAACATCTGAAGGTAATAAATCATCATTACCACCCTTAGCAGGCATTCCGCCTATACCATTGATAGAGTTGTAAACAACTTTGTCTAGACCTTTTTGTGTAACTTCTTTCCATGTTTCTATGTCGCCAACAGCTGGAGCACCCATCTGATCTGTAGCATGACAAAGTTTACA
>JADGDK010000308.1 GCA_016744895.1 Campylobacterales bacterium
GTTTTTATTCCGCATAAAACAGCGGCTGCCGAAGCTGCGGCAGCGTTTTTAATAGCTGTTTCTCCCAAAATATTCAAACTTATTTGAAAGTTTTTTTCTGTTTGGTCATGTCTGTATTTAAAAATTGCTGTATTTTTGCTTTTATCATTGTCTGAATCAGAAATTTGAAGGGTTGAATTTTCTGTTTTACCTACTTCTATGACTGTAAAGCCGTCCAGATATTTTTTCAGGATTTTATCTTCTTCATTTATTATAACGGCAGAACCTTTTTTCATTCCTTTTGTAATAGAGGCTTTTTCTTCTGCAATTTTTTCAATTCCTGAGAAAGAGCTTATATGTGCAGGTGCAATTTTTGTGATCACTGCAATGTCTGGCTTAGCAATTCTGGATAAATATTCTATTTCTCCATGACTGCTCATTCCCATTTCTATTACGCCGAACTCATGATTTTCATTTGCTTTTAATAAAGTAACAGGGACTCCGATATGGTTATTGAAATTTTTTTCAGGAGCTAAAACCTCAGAGTTTTGTGAAAGAATTGTTTTTAGCATTTCTCTGGTTGATGTTTTTCCGACAGAGCCTGTAATCCCTATTATTT
>JADGDK010000309.1 GCA_016744895.1 Campylobacterales bacterium
GCTTTGCATCTATCGCAGTTGCATTAACTTTATTGCTATCCTCAAATCTCTTAGCAGACATACCTCAAAAGAGTGAAGAAAAAGAGCTTTCACGATTACAAGCTCTTGCAAAGTTTACCAAAGTTATTGGTATAGTAGAGAGATATAATGTCGATGATTTAAGCATAGAAGAACTTATGGATAAATCTCTTGAGGGTATGCTAAGCAACCTTGATGCACATTCAAATTACCTCAAACAAAAAGACTACAAAAAACTAAAAGTTCAGACTAAAGGTGAATTTGGTGGACTTGGAATCACTGTAGGTGTACGTGATGGGGCCCTAACAGTTATCGCTCCGATTGAAGGTACACCCGCTGATAAAGCTGGGTTGAAATCTAAAGATATTATCTTAAAAATTGATGATAAATCAACAATTGGAATGTCTATTGATGATGCAGTAGCTATCATGCGTGGGAAAGTTGGTACTCCAATTGATCTAACTATTGTAAGGGAAGGTGAAAACAAACCATTACCAATTCATATCGTCAGAGGCGTTATCTCAATTCAATCTGTATACGCTAAAAATATTGGCGATAATATTACATACATCAGAGT
>JADGDK010000030.1 GCA_016744895.1 Campylobacterales bacterium
ACATGATAAAGACAAGAACACTAACAATTCTATCGATCTCTCTTTTGAGATAAAACAGGCTTATTTTGTAGATCAAAGCAATGCTTAAAAGATGAAAAATAACAAATGGAGCACGAAGTGCAAAATCATTTTGACCAAATAGATATGTAGAAAACTGTGTTAGATAATGTATAAAGTTTCTTTGATCATAAAAAATTTCAGCTTCTGCGTAGCTAATAGAGAGATTGCTAATCCCATAAAGCAAAAAAGCAATATCTACTAAAATTATAAGAGGTAAAAGTACGCGAACACTCATAGTTTCAAAAAGTTGTCAATCATCTCATGTCCGTGTTCACTCATAATTGACTCGGGATGAAACTGAATGCCATAGATATCAAAACCATCAATTTCTAAAGCCATGATCTCTTTATCATCTTTACTATAAGCAGTAGGCTTGATAATATCTGGTAAATTCTCTTTATTGACCACCAAAGAGTGATAACGCGTTGCAGTAAACTCTTTTGGTAAAGTATTAAAAACTTGAGTAGGCTCCGTAACTTCAATCGTTGAAGTTTTACCATGCATCATGTTTTTGGCTCTGATAACTTCACCACCAAAACTCTGAGCAATCGCCTGATGACCTAGACAAATGCCTAAAATGGGTTTTTTACCTTTAAAGTAATCAATGACTTCTAGACTCACACCTGCTTCATTTGGAGTTGCAGGACCGGGAGAAATAATAATCTTCTCAGGTTCTAGTGCTTCAATCTCTTCAACACTTAAATCATCATTTCTGATTATTTTCAAATCTGCACCAAGCTCTTGGCAATACTGCACTATGTTATATGTAAAACTGTCATAATTATCTATCATTAATATCATGAAATTATTTTACACTCAATTTGATTAATAACTACCCTTACGGGCTAAAACTATTGCAGCAGTTTTTACTAAAATCATAATATCAAGCTCCATGGACCAGTTGCGCACATACCAAACATCTAAACGAACTCGCTCTTCATATGAAATATCATTTCGTCCACTTACTTGCCAAAGACCTGTGATACCAGGTTTGACTGCTTTAAAATAGTCAAAATACTCATCATACTTTTCAATCTCATCTTCAATGATAGGACGAGGTCCCACAAGTGACATCTTTCCCTGAAAAACATTATAAAGCTGTGGTAGTTCATCTAGTGAAGTACGTCGTAGAAATTGCCCTATTTTAGTAATACGAGGATCATTTTTGAGTTTAAACTCCTTTTCCCACTCTGCTTTCTTAACGGGGTCATTTTCAAGAATCTCCTCAAGTATGGCATCGGCATCTGTTCTCATGGTACGAAATTTATAAATTTTAAATGCTTTGCCATCTTTACCAATACGTTTTTGTTTATAGACAGGATGTCCTCCTGTTGAAACATACACAATGGCATACAAAACCAATAAAATTGGTAAAAAAATGATAAAAAGTATAATTGAAAGCATTTTGTCAAATATTGCTTTTATACTTCGCTCCCCTTCATGAAGAAGTTTGTTTTTTACATAAAGCGCCATTCCTTTATGGTTAATAGAGTTAAAAAACTCAGAGTTTATAAGAGGAAGTTTTGAAGTTTTAGGCAATACATATACACGACTCACATGGTGGAGTACATAATTGACTGCTTGAAATGCTTTGTCAGTATCTTGATTTGCCAATGAAACAATAACAGCATAGTGTTTATGAGAATCTACCAAATATTTAATACGCTCTTGAACTGCCTCTTCTAACATCTCATCAACGACAATCTTACTAGAGACATTAAAACCAAACGAATTATCCTTCACAAACCAACTATTGACATCCTCTTCCCCTGACTTATCACAAATGACCATAATATCTTCACGAAAACGCTCATGTTGCATAAAATGCCGTTTCAATAGATAAACACCAATAGGAATCAATAAATTTAAAACAAAAAAGATCAATACAATACTTCTAGAATAGTGTTCTGAAGACTTAGATGCAAATATCACTAAGGTAATAATAATCAACGCTATAAAATTTGCTTTTTCAATATACATAAACTCCATGGACATTACCATTCGCTTTGAAAGTAAACGATAATATACATATAAAATAAGATAAATAGGAAGCATCCATAGATATTTAAGATAATAATGACTAAAAGGATCTTCAATGTAAGTGTAGGCAATTAAAAGGGAAAATAGAAGATTTAAGAGCAATAAGGAGGTAAAAATAGTTAGCTTTAGTATAGAGTATTGCACTTTTGTTCCATTAATTTTAGAATGTTTAAAAAGACTATAGCAAAAAGGTGCTTTTAGAAGATTTAGTTATGATAATTTTTATGTAAAGAGAGGCTTTTACGAATCTTCAATGGCAACTTATCATAATTATAGCCTGCTTTATATGCTATATATTTTGTTAATGAAAATAAAATTGATTTTGGTATGGATAAAGGACTTTTTTTTAAAAGATATATTAACTCATTTTTAGCTTGTTGGATACCAGTTGATTCAGTAGAACTATACTTGTTAACCTCTTTTAAAATCCAATTATTTGTCTTAAAAAAAACTCCAATATCAAAATAACGCTTAAAAATATCTTTTGCATTATATTGATGTGAATGCCATACTTTTGCATCTGCACAATATGCCACTTTTTTACCATCTATAATAGCGCGAGCTGCAAACTCCATATCTTCATTCATGATAAGCCCCTCTTTGAAACCACCAACTTCTTTAAAATAAGATGCTCGGTACATAGCACAACTATTTGATGAAAAAAATGTTTTAATCCCTAAAGTTGTTAAAGAATCTTGAGATTTTATCATTGAAGCAGCAGAATAATTTGTCTCTCTTGCAAAGATTTCTGTAGCATCTGCATTTTCATATGGTATTTGTCTGGCATAACTTATGACTATTTCTTCATCATTAAATGGTTTTAATAAATTTTCTACTAAATATTTATCAACAGGTAGTGCATCTTGAGTTAGGAAAAGATAAAAATCTGCTTGATATTTTATAACGTAATTACGTATTGTCGCATGATTAAATTCATCACGTTTGATAAGAAGATAGTCATTTTTATATAACTTTACTATATCAAGTGTTTCATCATTTGAAGATGAATCAACAATTAAAATATTTATATCTTCGGAAATATTAGTAAATTTACTAAGCTGTTTATCTATAATTGTAGCGGCATTTAATGTAGGGATAAGGATAAGGATTTTCATGTTTTTGATTTTATTCTTAAAAGATGTTTTCTAATATAATCAATAGGATAATTTGAGATTGATTCAATAACTTTTTTCAAATTTCTAATGTTATACATTTTTAAATCATTATTTTTTAATGCTGCTACTTTAATAAAAGGCATGTTCTCATTCACTATGATATCATCTAAAAACCACAAAGTTATATTACAGTTAACAGGTTTCGTAGGTTGAAAGTTTTTCAATTCTGTAAATGCTATCTTCAAATGACCAGATAATGCGATTTTTAGTATTTTTACATAAATTATTCTATGCGTAATATATTTATTTACGACTGATAGAGGATTAAAACCGTGCTCTATTAAAGCTTGTGATAACCCAATTTCATATTGAAAAATTATATCATTCTTTGAATTCAAAATTTTTATATTTTTCCAAAAATCTTTAAAAATTGAAGAAGTAATGACATTTTGTTTAAACACGATAAAATAACTTTGTAAATGGTATGCAAATTGTTTACTATCAGTTATTCCCCAAAAATCACATTCTTTATTTAAAGACATTTCATTAAATAAGTTTTGAAGTGAATAGATTGGACCATATACACTATCATTACAAATAATTACTTCATTATATAAATTTATGTCTAGACTCTCCATCCCAATTTTATAACTCATAAAATCATAACCTATATTATCTCTTATAATTATATTTATACATATTTTTTCTAATTTTTCAACATAAGACTTTGTTATAGCTGAAGTTGTAACAAAAACAATATCATCAGCAATAATTCTTAATTCCTTTAAGTAATACAGTACATAATCATCAACCTTATTATCTTTATCATAATGAACAAAAATAGCTAATCTATGCATCTAATTTAATGTCCTTCTTTAAGATTGATATTGTTTAGGTAATTCTACTGAATCACCACTATCAATTTCACTTGTTATATATTCATTATATGTTGCTAAACATGAAATAACTCTTTCAATTGTATGAGCAACAGTACCATCAACTTGACCATTTTCAATTTGGAAGTCTTCTTTATTAAACAAATCATCAAGACCAGTCAATGCTTCTGGTCGAAACCACATCATTGTTCCTCCAACAAAATATGTTGATAAAATATCATCTATCTTTAAAAAATTAGCAACATGAATAAGACCATTTTTATTTGAAGCTAGATAATCTTTATTTTTTAATATACAGCCTTTAGGGGCAATGACTCCAACTTTTTCATTACTTTCAAATATTTTAAATATTTCTTCACTATTTTGAAGTAAATTCGTAATGGTTTGTTCACCCCATGCAATACCATCTTCAAGATGTTTAGACTGTTTAGAATGTAATTTGCATATATATTTATAATTTAATAATTGTAATTCTTTATATAGCTCAATAAATGGTAAAACATCACGACCTCTATTTGCAAACGCTAAAACATGGCTATCTTTAAATTCAGAAAGAACTAAATCTTTAACCTCTAAGGATTGATCAAAAGATGTAGTTATAAATAAATCAAATTCAAATGATAATCCATTTAATAGTTCTTTAAATAAAACCCAAGTATCTATATAATATAAATGTATAATAATCGCTACTTTATGTGTTTTATTTAAATCCTTAAGATTATCAACACATTCTACCATTTCTAATGCTTTATATGTTGCTTCCAAATAACCATAGCCATATTTCCTATCTGGCTCTAACATTGCACCTTCTGCCCATTCATTCCAAGCATTAATAAAAACAAATTGTTCTGATGTCTCTCTTTTATCTTTTGTATATTCTAAAATATATTCTAACCATTTTTGATATTTCGCTGGTGATGAATTATGGAATACTACACCTTTTCCAGTTTTTCTTGCTTCGTTATCCCATGATGGTGTTACCCCACGAAATTTTGTATAGTAGGGTTCAATATATTCTGTTACATGAGAGAGTAAAGTATCATAATCTAATACCATACCTTGAAAATTATTATTAAATAATGTAACTTCCTCTATTCCTTCTACTTGACTTTCTCTTAACTGTGTCATTGGTGAAAATTCAATAGCAGCATCAAAACCAATATCATTAGGATTAATTGAATCAAAAACTTGATGTGTTGTAACTAGATAAATATCACCTATCCCATTAGTTTGACACCACTTTCTCCATCTTTCAGTTGTTGATTTTATATCTGGAAATAGAGTAGGTCTATATATTACAAGAACTGGCTTTCCATTAATTTTAATGTATCTATTATCAACCATATATTTAGATATCTCTTGAATAAAAGAGATATCATCTTCTGGTGAATGATCTTGTCCTAACAACACATTTGAATCATCACCATCCCAACGTCTTGTCCAATTTTCATTTGCCCAACTTATACAAAAAGGAAAATCTAAATCTTTATTTTTTAATATATTTTCAATAGGTCGATTCATGACTTTTGTACCACCAAACCAATAATAGTAGTAACAAAAGCCTGACAATCCATAATTCTTTGCTAAATTTATTTGCTGCTTCTGTATTTCTTCTACTGTTAAATCATAATACCCAAGTTCTCCAGCAAGCTTTGGCTGATAATGTCCTTCAAATTGAGGTATTGCTTTGGTTACATTAGTCCATTCAGTAAAGCCTTTTCCCCAAAATTTATCATTTTCTGGAAAAGTATGAAACTGTGGTAAATAAAATGCAATTAATTTTAATTGATTATTAAGCTCTTTATGCTGGATATAACCCTTATATTCACTATCTTGTTTGTCAATATTTTGAAAATAATGATCAAAAAATCTATCTTTTGAATCATTTTTTATAAAATTATTTGAAGTTGCACTTCTAACTTTATTTAAAGATCCTTTCAGACCACTTTTCTTCATCTCAGAAAAAAACTTAAGTATTAATCTAGGTTCTTTAAACACTTTTATAGTGAGTTTTTCTAATAACATCTACACCTCTTTTATTATTTGTATATTCGAAATAGCTTTAAAATTCTGTTTTTAATACGCATACTATTAGCTAATTCAATTAAATTTATAATCTGCAGATCTTTTTCTTGAATCTGTAGATCTTTTTCTTGAATCTGCAAATCTTTTTCTTGAATCTGCAAATCTTTTTCTTGAATCTTCTGCTGCATCATATTCGGAATAATTGATAAATTTTCAAAAGTCAATTTCACAGTTGTAAGAATCAAAGTGTTATTAAAATGTACTATAATTTGAGGATCATTATGCAAAAAAGATATATCTCCATTTTTATTCATTAACCCATTATGATTAATTCCATCCTTAACTTCTATTTCATTTACAAAAATTTTGCTAATCTTCATATTTATAGCACACTCCAAAGGATCTATTCTAATAGATAAAACATCATTGAAAGGATTATCTAATAAAAATATAATCTCTGAATCTTCTTGATAATTAAAGGAAGAGAAAACTCTATTTTGTTCATTGAAACCATCCTTATTATCAACATATAGCGTAGAAATTTTTTCATTCTTAAAATCAATGAAAGGATTTGTTACCTTTTTCTTTGATTCCACAATAAACTGATATACCTCACCAAAACTTCTATTCTGGAGCTCATTGCTGATACAATCATCAAAATCACTATATTGATGCCAAAATTCTGTATCCTTAGGATTTATATAAATCCCTGTTTCATATTGAATTTGTAAACCACATTCTTCTAATAATTTATCTAATGTACTCTTTGTAAAAAATCTTATATGTGTATTATCTAATAGACCCGTCGGATTATATGTGAATTTATCTCTTAATAACTCCATAATAATAGTATTATGAGCAATATTTGGTAAAGATATTAAGATACTTCCATTATCATGCAATAAGGATTTAGCCTTTTTTAATACATAATTAGGATAATATAAATGCTCCAAAACATCTGCAAATACAATGTAATCAAATTGTATATTACTAAATTCTTTTAGCCATACATATTTTTCTACATCATCTACAATGATTCTTTCACAAAATTGTGCAGCATCTTTTGCTGATTTAGTGTCTACTTCAACTGCATATATTTTACAGTTTAAAACTTCTTTTAAATATTTTGTCATCCTACCGTTAGCCGGTCCAAATTCTAAAACTACACTATACGGTTTAATTCTATCTACTATTACAGAAAGGCTGTTTTTAGTTTCTAAGTCAAGACTTATGTCATATTTATTACTCATAACTAAACTCAATTTCATTTTTATATAAACTTAATATACAGCCATCTATATGATCAACTGATTGGACATTAACAACTGTTGCTTCATGTATCCAATGTTGCTGAATATGATTTAATTGCGTACCCTCAGATAAGGCAACTGTTACAATATATTCTCTAGGATGTAATTTAGGAACTTTAAATTTTATCTTGATCCTAGTTCTAGCCTCACGTTCAACAAAATCTAGCTCTTCACCATACATATAAGAATTAAAAGTCAATATTTCATTATTTAAAGGATCTTTAAATAATACACCTATGCCAACTTGATGTAAATCAATTGAGGTAGTAAAATCACAAATAAATACTACATTATCACCTTGTATAAAAGTAGAGATTGGTTGACTGTTTTTATCTATAAATTGTATCCCTTCAATTAATGCATTTTTTTTACCAAAAGAATCTAAATGTAATACATTGATCATAGGTATATCCGTGACTAAAGTTTGACATTTAACAAGAGGAGACAATATTTTTTTTTCTCGATCTGTTTGTAAACCATATGTCATAAACGACATAAAATTCTTTATTATCTCTAATGGTGCACCACTTTCATGTATAGTCCCCTTATCTATCCAAATAATATGCTGACAAAACTTCTTTACAGAGTGCATATCATGACTAACAAAAACAATTGTTACACCTTTTTCAGCTATATTTTCCATTTTTCTAATACATTTTGCTTGAAATCTTGCATCACCTACACTCAAAGCCTCATCCACGATCAAAATATCTGGATTAACATTGATAGCCACTGAAAAGGCCAACCTTGCAAACATACCACTACTGTACATCTTCACAGGCTGATAGATAAATTCACCAATATCTGAAAACTCTAAAATTGCATCTACTCTTTCATCCATCTCCTCTTTTGAAAATCCCATGATTGTACCATTGAGATATATATTCTCCAATCCAGTCATTTCAGGATTAAAACCAGCACCAAGTTCTAAAAGTGAAGCTATTTTTCCATTCACTTCAACATTTCCACTCGTAGGGGTTAAGACTCCAGTAATCATCTTCAAAAGAGTAGATTTACCTGCACCATTTTTACCAATAATCCCTATAGTTTTACCTTTTTTTATCTCAAAACTCACATTATTTATTGCATAAAAATCATGATGATAGATCTTCTTAAAAGGATTTAGTGCTTCTTTAAGTCTATCAATTGGCTTATCATAGAGATGATAAACTTTTGTAAGGTTTTTTACTTTTATAGCAACATTTTCCACTATAATACATCCGAAAAATGAGGTTTAAGTTTTTTAAATGTAGTAAATCCAATAGCCAACATAAACAATGAAATCATCCAAAAATATAATGTCATCATTGGTTTTTCCCAAAACCATATCTGATTTATCATACTATCACGATATCCTTCAATGATATAGACTAAAGGATTAAGTTTTATTAAAAAATGATATTTCGGGGGAATCATTCCAATTGTCCAAAATATTGGTGTCATCCAAAATCCAAACTGTAATAACATAGCCACTAACTGACCAATGTCTTTGAAAAATATCACAATCGCTGAAGTAATATAAGAAATTCCAAGAATGAGTATTATTACAGCTTCAAGATAATAAAAAACTTGTAACCAATACAAATCAAAACTATATCCATACACTATATATAAAATATACATAAAGATAATAAAAAATAGATGTACGATAAGTGCCGAAAATATTTTAATCAATGGCAAAAATGCTACTTTAAAAACAATTTTTTTAACAAGATATGAATTCTCTACAACTGAATTTGTTGCATTAGATACAGCATCCCCAAAGAAAAACCATGGGAACATCCCTGCTATTAGCCATAAAATAAAAGGTACATCATTTATAGGTTGTGATTTAAAACCTATTTGAAATACAAACCAAAAAATAAATACGGTAATAATCGGCTGAATAAATGCCCATGCCATTCCTAAATAAGATCCTAAGTATTTCTGTTTAAAATCATTTTTTGTTAATGAAAATAGTAGTCTTAAATTCATATATCTACGCTTTCCAACCATTAAGACCTCTTAAAATCATCTTCAATCCTCATAATATCATCCTCATCAATGTAACTTCCAACCTGCACTTCTAGCATGACCACCAAAATCTTCCCAAGATTTTCAAGTCTATAAATTTGTCCCATTTTAATATATGTTGACTCATTTGGTCGTACAAGATACGTATTTTTTCCAACTGTTACATGTGCCGTTCCACTTACCACAACCCAATACTTATTTCGATAAAACTGCTTTTGCAAGGAAAGTCTTTTTCCTGGTTTTACTTCGATACTTTTGATTTTGTAGCCGCTGCCACTATCTAACGCCCTATAGGTTCCCCATGGTCTATGTATCGTTAGATGGGTATTTGAAAGTTCAGGATTTTGTAATTTGAGTTGCTTGACGACCTCTTTTAGTTTTTGAGATGACTCTTTTTTAGAGATCAAGAGTATATAAATAGTATCTTTAAGGATCTTTAATATATCCTCTATTTTGATTCTAATAAAATCATCCTGACTTTCAGATATATTTTTATTGCGAAGAATCATCTTTTGAAACAGTGAATGATTGTCAAACAATTTTACAAACTGCTTAGGCATAAGCTTCAAACTTATCGGCCACAATCTCGTCCCGCTGCCACCAGCGAGTATAATACTTTTCAAAAAGTTCCTTTTAATTTACAATAATTTAATAATATCAAGTATTTAATTAAATACTATACTTTTCTAAATACCACTCAATAGTCTTCAAAATCCCCGACTCAAAATTCTCATCCGCTTTCCAACCAAGTTCTTTTTCAATCTTTGTGGCATCAATCGCATAACGTCTATCATGCCCTGCTCTATCTTCTACAAATGTAATAAGCTCTTTATAACTTTTTTCACTTGGTTTTACATTATCAAGAATTTCACATATTTTATTCACGATATAAAGATTATCTCTTTCATTTCTTCCACCAATATTGTAAGTTTCACCTGCTATACCATCATGGTAAGCTAAATCAATCCCAATACAGTGATCAAGAACATATAACCAATCTCTAATATTTTTTCCATCTCCATAGATTGGTATCGAATTTCCTTTTAATGCATTTTTGATAATTGTAGGTATAAGTTTTTCATCATGCTGTTTTGGACCATAATTATTTGAACAGTTTGTAATTACCGTATTCAGTCCAAAAGTGTGATGATAACTTCTTACAATCATATCACTTGATGCTTTAGATGCTGAGTATGGAGAGTTTGGTGCGTAAGGTGTACTTTCTGTAAATAAGCCTGTTTCTCCTAAAGTACCATATACTTCATCTGTACTAATATGATGAAATCTACAATCTTGATACTTCTCTTTATATGTAAATGGTTTTTCCATCCAGTAATTTTTTGCAACATCAATCAAAGTATAAGTTCCAGTAACATTGGTCTCTATAAAAACACCTGGGTTTTTGATAGAATTATCAACATGAGACTCTGCAGCAAAGTGGATAACTCCACGTATATCATGATCCTCAAACAGATCTTCGATAAGTCCACGATCTGATATATCTCCATGGATAAATATATAATTTGGATGATTCTTTATCTCTTTTAAGTTTACTAAATCTCC
Organism: Campylobacterales bacterium; assembly: GCA_016744895.1. GTDB lineage: Bacteria > Campylobacterota > Campylobacteria > Campylobacterales > QNZT01 > SZUA-1433. The sequence goes on from JADGDK010000030.1 coordinate 11,023, forward strand.
AGCATATGTTAAAAGATCTAAGTTAATAATCTTGTAATCTTTATATTTGTCTAAAAAATAAGGTACAAAATTACTTCCTATAAACCCTGCACAACCTGTGACTAATATACTCTTCATTTACGCTCTCCCATGTTTAGCAGACATTCACTCAAACTATCTTTCCAAAAAGGAATAGTGAGATTAAATGTTTTTTTTATTTTTGATTTATTTAGTAGACTGAAGTGTGGTCTTGGAGCTGGTAGTGGATACTCATGTGTTTCAATCGGTATGATCTTACATTCTACTTTTGCCATTTTCATAATCTCTTTTGCAAAATCATACCAACTTAAAACTCCTTCATTGGAGTAGTGATAAATCTCTGGTTTTTCATTATTGAGTTTTGGCAAGATATCCAATATTGCCTGAGCTAAATCTCTTGCATAAGTTGGCGTACCTACTTGATCATAAATCACTTTAAGTTCATCTCTCTCTTTGCCATATTTCAACATCGTTTTAACAAAGTTTGCTCCAAAACTACTGTATACCCATGCAGTACGAATAATGATGCTATTTTTTGGTGTTATTTCAAGAAGTGCATTTTCACCTGCTAGTTTTGTTATACCATAAACACTTGGCGGGTTGGTTACATCATCTTCTTTGTATGGTTTATAGTTTTTGCCATCAAAGACATAATCTGTAGAGACGTGGATAAGCTTGATACCTTTATCTTTGGAAACTTCAGCCAAGTACTTTACAGCTATATGATTTACAGCATCTGCCATAGTTTCATTTTCTTCTGCTTTATCTACAGCTGTATATGCAGCACAGTTAATAACTGTATCAATTTGATTTTTTACTATAAAAGATGTTATTGCATTTTTATCAGTGATATCTAACTCATCTGTATCTGTAAAAATGAAACGTGCTTTAATATTGGAACTTAATTCCTTTATCTCACTACCAAGTTGTCCCTTAGCTCCAGTCACTAAAATATTAGGCATAAAGATTATCCTCAAAACTGAAAAGCTCTGCATTTTCAAATAGTGGTTGTTTCGTATCTTTTTGTGATAACTGAAGTCTGTTTATATCTGCTCTCCAATCAATTTTTAAAGAAGGATCATCAAAAGCTATGCCTCTATCATACGAAGGGGCATAATAGTTATCCACTTTGTAAGCGAATGTTGCACTTTCACTAAGGACTATAAACCCATGTGCAAACCCTCTTGGTACAAAAAGTTGTCGCTTATTTTTACCTGTAAGCTCTACACTCACATGCTGACCAAAGGTGGGACTCCCTTTTCTGATATCTACGGCAACATCCAGTACTGTACCCTCAATCACACGAACAAGTTTTGTTTGAGAAAATGGTGGAAGTTGATAATGTAATCCTCTTAACACACCATATGAGGATTTAGATTCATTGTCTTGACAAAAACCTAATTTAAAGCCTAAAAAATCTTCTAATTTATCTTGACGAAAAGTCTCTAAAAAATACCCTCTATCATCTCCGTGAACCGTAGGCTCAATAATTACAACATCTGAAATTTTTGTTCTTATAAAATTCATCTTTTTACAATTCCCTCTTGGGCTCTTTTTAATAAATATTGTCCATAGCTATTCTTTTTTAATGGTTGAGCAAGTTTTATCATATCTTCTTTACTAATATATCCCATCTCATAGGCTATCTCTTCGATGCAAGCCACTTTAAGTCCTTGTCTCTTTTCAATAGTTTGTATAAAGTTTGATGCTTCCAAAAGACTTTCATGCGTGCCAGTATCTAACCAAGCATATCCTCTGCCCATCAATTCTACTTTTAAATTTCCTTGCTCTAGATATACTTCATTCACTGAGGTAATTTCTAACTCTCCACGATCACTTGGTTTCACATTTTTAGCTATTTCTATTACTTTATTAGTATAAAAATAAAGTCCTGTGACTGCATAATTACTTTTTGGATTTTCTGGTTTCTCTTCAATACTCGTCACATTTCCTTGTTTATCAAAACCAGCCACACCATAACGCTCAGGATCAGTAACATAATAACCGAAGATGACAGACTTTTGCTCTTGTTCAACCGTTCTAACACTCTCACTTAAAAGATGAGTAATCCCCTGTCCATGATAGAGATTATCTCCAAGTATCAAACAGACATCATCTTGCCCGATAAATTTTTCTCCAAGAATAAAAGCTTCTGCTAAACCATCAGGGCTTGGTTGAACGATGTAAGAAAGTGAAATACCAAACTTACTACCATCTCCCAAAAGTCTTTTAAAACTAGGAAGTGCTTCAGGTGTAGAAATGATCAATATCTCTTTAATTCCTGCCAACATCAATACTGAAAGAGGATAGTAGATCATTGGTTTATCGTATACGGGTAATAACTGTTTTATAACTTCTTGAGTAATTGGATAAAGTCTTGTTCCGCTACCACCAGCGAGAATAATACCTTTCATAAAGAGCCTTTATTAATTTAATTCTTTTATATTATCATTAATTTTCTTATACAAGGTGAGGATCTCTTCTTTCTTAGAAATATAACTATTTTTATTTGCAATTAAATGTGCTGACGATTCCATAATGTCTTCAACAACTTTAAGTCCATTTTGTTTCATAGTAGTTCCAGTTTCAACAATATCGACAATAGCATCACTAAGACCTACAATTGGAGCAAGTTCGATAGAACCATTTAGTTTAATTACTTTAACTGCCATTGCTTTTTTGGCAAAGTGTTTTTTAGTGATATTTACAAGCTTTGTAGCTATAGTTATTTCTGGAGCATCATTATCAAGAGTATCTTCATTTTTCATACCAATTGAAATCTTACATTTTCCAAATCCAAGATCAAGTAACTTTACCAAATCTAAATCACGCTCTTCTAAAATATCAAGTCCAGCAATTCCAATATCTGCGGCTTGATGTAAAACATATTCAACAACATCTTGATTTTTTACAAGTAAAAATTTAAAATTTTCAGTCTGTAAAATAAGCTTTCGATCTTCAAACTCAATTTTTTCACCATAAGCTTTCTCAAAAACCTCTAAAGTTTGATCTGCAATTCTTCCCTTTGGAAGTGCTATTGTTAGCATAATTTTTCCTTTATCACTTTCTTCATACCTTCAAAAACAAGGTTTTTTTCATACACACTATTTTTAAAAAAGTGGCTAAAAAATATACCATCTCCTCCGCAAAAATAAATTTTCTTCTTTATTGCTACCTCTTTGATCATCAAATAAGGAGCTTTAAATGTTGCAAAGTTAAGTGCTTCATGCGTATTTTGAGGTAAGATTTTTAAATTTATATCTTTATCAATATTAAATATCAAAGCGGTTGATATATTAGCAAAACTCTCTTTATAGGCACCAATTCCAGGCATAATAAATCCACCGCTATGAAACCCTGAAGTCATGATATCTACAGTAATGGCACTTCCTGCATCTACAATCACACCATCTTCAATACTATAACACGCAGCTATTCTATCGATACCCATTCCTTTATAATCCGTTTGGAACTTAAAATATGGTGCTAAATCTATCCCATTTTTAAAATCCTTGATCTTAGGGTTTACATTGACATAGTAAAAAGACTCATGTACATCAAAATCATCAACATATGTGACTCGTCCATCTTCATAACGTTTTATATTTGTATTTCCTGAGTCATACAGAACCATTAATCAATATCCAACCATCTTGCTTCATTTGCTCTTTTGCTTTGGAGCATAAAGGCATCTGATAAATTAAAAGTTTCTTTTTATAGTTATGATCTTGCACAATTTTTAATTTCTCTAAAAGAGCCTCTAAATCATCTGCATTTTTTCGCAGAAACCTACTTTTTTGTACGAGCACAAATATAGCGGCATAATAACTTTTTGTATCTACCCCTTCATAAATATCTATTTTTTTTCGACTACCCAAAGTTTTTTTATCAATTTCATTCAAAGACTGATAAATATAATCATTTTTCAAAAGTAAATTAACTAATGCTTTCATTTTAATATCTCCTTTATACTACGTAAAATCCAGTATAAATTACGCTCACTACAGCTTTAACTTTAACAAGAAAAACAATTAATCAATTCTTTCATAGTTCTCTTGTGATAATGGGTGATAGTGTACCACTGTATCTCTTAAATCTTTTTTTTGTAAATGGGTATAAATCTGTGTCGTTGCAATACTCACGTGCCCTAAAAGTTCTTGAACAACCCTCAAATCAGCTCCACCTAAAATCATAGCTGTCGCATATGAGTGACGCAAAACATGAGGTGAGACACCTAAATATTTTTGTGTAATTTTAAAAGCAGTAACCCTACTCATACGTTTGCCCTGATAAGTGAGCCACAAAATATCTTCACCATCTTTTCGCTCTTTCAAATAATGGTTTAAAGCATCAATTACATTTGGGGCGATAGGAACCATGCGCTCCTTATCTCCTTTTCCAGATATAATTTTAAACCAACCCTCTTCTATATCACTTTTTTTAGCATTGATAGCTTCACTTACTCTTGCACCCGTAGCATATAAAAAGAGGATAAAAGCATAATCTCTTAGTCCCATTAATTTATTCATATCAATTAAAGAAAGATTATTTTGAATCTCCCCATACTCTAAAAACTTTGGTAAAGTTTTTGGTACACGTGCAAGTCTGATATTAGGTTTATCTTTTTTAAAGTCAGACTTCAGACAAAAATCATAAAAGGCATTGATAGAGGAAAGTTTTCGATTGAGCGTTCTAGGATTTTCGATAGTCGCTAAAAATGCTATCAGATCATCACTAGAAGTTGCAAGCACTTCTTTTTTAGTAAAATATTCAAACTGTAGAAGGTCATTTTTATAAGCTTCAATCGTATGAGCACTTAAAACTTTTACGATCGAAATATACTCTAAAAATGCTTCTACTCCATTACTCATAATTACTTTATATCAATATACTTATCATCAAAATAAATTCTATTATCATGAGCAAATAAAGAGCTCTCTATCTCATCAGGCATCTTTTTTACTTTGAAAGTACTCAAATCATTTTCAATTTCCAATAAATACCCTTTTCGCTCAACAGCATAAAGTTTATCACCTTCAAATACAGCTGAGAAAAGTGCATAAGGAAACTTAATCTCATTTTGTTTTTTGAGTGATTCATTAAGTTCTATAACACGTCCACTTTTTGTAAAAACATAAACCTTACGATTTTTGTAAATAATATCTTTAACATCAATACTGATATTATTTATTGATTTAGGGTTGATAGAAATTATTTTAGATGAAGTTGCAGCAATGAGTATATTGTTTTGAACTTCTAAAAACATGACATTATTGAAGAGTGTTTTATTACTGATAGAGACATCTCTTAAAACAATTTTTTTAGTTGAGTCCATAATAAGCAATCTTCCATCAAGCGTTGCAAATACAACTAAATCATTTAAAAAAATGGGATTTGCAAGTCTTGCATCTAATGCTACAGCATGGGCTAAAGGTTCTTTATAAATCATGCGGTCTTCTATGACATCATAGAGCATAATCATATTATCACCAAAAACCATTGCTAAAAGGTTCCCTTTCAGTGCTGCACTCACCAACTGTTGTGAAAATACTTTTTCAAAGATAACCTTTGCAGTATTATCAAGAATTTTTACTTCCCCTGAGCCAGACGTGATAATAATTTTATCTTCCATTGAATTTACAAAACGAAATCCTTTTGGAATAGTAACATCTAATAACCCACTATTTTTAGCAATAACTTGACCATTTTGGTAAGTAGCACCATCACGGGATACATCCACAAGAGCAGATTTCATAGTTTTACTATATCCAATTTCAGTATCTACTTTTTTAGGTTCATAATATTTTCGTGAACTACACCCTATAAAAAGTAGTGAAAATGCTAAAATTAAAAAAATATTTTTCATAAAATTCTATTCCTATTTCAAATAATGTTTAAAGCTTTGAGCAATTTGCTGAAGCTGAGAAGATTCTGGAATCTGTGATAACAGTACTTTTGCCTCTTTACTTTTCCCCTCTTTAAAAAGAGTATAAATTTCTTGAAGTAAAGCAAATTCTTTTAAAAGTGCATCTTGTTTTATAGTATAAGCATTTATACCTTTTCCAGATATTGAAGCTATCTGATACGCTAAAAGATCTTTTAAAATTGGATCTGAAATTTGAGAATTCAATGATTCAAGTTTAGAAGCATCTGCACTTTTCATCTCATTTGAAAATAAAAAGAGTTGATAAAGTTTTGGGTTTTTTGATTTTAAAGTTTCTAACGCTTCTTTATCCATAGGATTCTGCTGAAGTGCTGTATATGCCTTGTTAGAAGCATTTAAACTATTCTCTTTCATTGTATTATACACAGTCATACCAAGTGCTATGATGATAATCAAAACAACAACAGCAATTAAAAGCTTTTTATATTTTTTCCAAAACCCCTCTGCTTTAATAACACTCTCTAAAAACTGCTCTTCTGTACTTAACTCTTTTTTTACCGCATCTATATTATCTCTAAGGCTCAATCTTATTCCTTTTTCATTTTATGATTTAAAGAAATATAACATAGCTAATATTAAATGCACTTATGCTAAGATTTTTACTTAACATTCATAAAGGTATCAATGCTATGCAAATAGACGACGCACTACTTCAAAAATTAGAAAAACTCTCCTCTTTACAAATACAAGAGCATAAAAGAGAAGATACAATTGCCGAAATTGGTCAAATTGTTGACTTTGTTGAAAACTTAAATGAGTTGGATTTAGAAAATGAAGAAGCTTCTTTCTCAACTATTAGCGGAGGAACTCCTTTTAGAGAGGATATCCCAAGCACAAACCCTAAAGTTATCAAAACAATTTTAGAAAATGCGCCAAAAAGAGAAGGCGGTTTTTTTGTCGTTCCTAAAATAATTGAATAAATAAAGCATTCATTTTTTAAAACTTTTATTCCACGTGTCGATATATCTATAATAAATATTTTTAAGGATATCAACACATGGAATCAGCAACTCTAGAAAGACCCCAACCACAATCAATGGATATCAACACATTACTCAAAAATGTTGTTGCTCATGGAGCATCAGATCTACACTTAGTCAGTAGAAGTGAACCTCAAATCAGAATTGATGGAAAACTTGTCCCTCTAAACTTAGCCGTTCTTGATGGTCAGAAAATTGAAGAGATGTGTTATACACTTATCACAGACAAACAGAAAAAACAACTAGAAGAGCATAAAGAGGTCGATTTTGCAATCGATATCCCAAATGTAGGGCGTTTTCGTGGAAACTACTATTATACATTTGGTAATGAGTTAGCTGCAGCATTTAGAATCATTCCTACTGAAATTCCAACTCTCGACGATCTTAATTCTCCTGCAATTTTTAAAGAAATTATTAAAAGAGAAAAAGGCCTGATTTTAGTAACTGGTCCTACAGGTAGCGGTAAGTCAACCACACTTTCTGCACTTTTAAATGAGATAAATATTAATGAGCATAAACATATTATTACAGTTGAAGATCCCGTAGAGTTTATTCACCAAAATAAAAAATCACTCTTTTCACACAGAAATGTGGGTGAAGATACAAAAAGCTTTTCCTCTGCTCTTAAGTATGCTATGCGTGAAGATCCAGATATAATCCTTATCGGAGAGATGCGTGATAAAGAGACCATTGAAGCTGCATTAACAGCAGCAGAAACTGGTCACTTAGTATTTGGTACACTTCATACAAACTCTGCAGTACAGACAATTAATAGGATTGTAGATACATTTGACGGAAGCGAGCAACTGCAAATTAGAAATATGCTCTCTGTCTCTTTAGCGGCTGTTATCTCACAAATGCTACTTCCTAAAAAGTCAAAAGGGCGTGTTGCAGCACAAGAGATTATGATTAACAATCACGCAATTGCAAACCTTATTCGTGAAAATAAAATACATCAACTCTATTCACAGATGCAACTCAACCAAGCAAATACAGGTATGCAAACACAAACCCAAGCACTTGCACATTTTGTTGAAAAAAATATTATTAGAAAAGAAGATGCACTTCATGTAGCTTCACAACCTGAAGAGCTTAAAGGAAAAATTGGGGTTTAAAAAAATTACAGCAAGTAATTACAAAGGGACTAAAAACCCTTTGAATAAATCTTATTTTACTTTTTATCTGATATAATGTCTTTTTTTAATATAAAGATAAAAGGTATTTAATTACATGGAAAATGTATCACTACTCGACTTGGTTTCAATTGCACTCATTCTTTTTTTAGGTATCAAAGGAGTTCTTCGAGGATTTGTAAAAGAAGTCTTTGGGCTTATTGGGATTATTGGAGGTATCTATATAGCATCCAAATACGCACAAGTAGGTGGTGAATATTTAGATACAAACTTTTTAAACCTACAAAATAAAGCTTCTATTTATCTTATTGGCTTTATCGCTGTACTTATCCTCTTTTGGATTGTTGCAACTTTTATAGGTTCTATGCTTGGCAAACTTGTCAATTCTAGTGGACTTGGAATAGTAGACAAAATTTTAGGTTTTGTTGTCGGTGGTGCTAAAGTATTTCTTATATTTTCAGTTATTATCTATGTTTTATCAAGTATAGGTATCTTCAAAAGCAGTATTAATTCTATATTTGAAGGAAGTATGATGTATCCAATTTTTAAAGAAGTAGGCTCAAAAATAGTTCAAATTGACCCTGCACAACTTAATAAAGAAGCTGTTGAAAAAATCAATGGAGAATAGGAGTTTTAGATGATAAAGAGTATTGAAAACTTATCTTACGAGGAGCTTTTAGAAAAATTTAAAGTGCTTCTCAAGGCAAACAATTTAAAGTATACAACGCAAAGAGAAGCCATACTTAAAACGCTCTACGATCATCCAGATCATTTTACACCAGAAAATCTCTACATGCTTGTAAAAGAAAATTATCCGGATCTAAATACAGGAATCACTACTGTGTACAGAACTCTAAATCTACTCGAAGAGAATAATATCGCTACCTCAATCTCTTTTGGTTCTGCTGGGAAAAAATTTGAATTAGGTAACAAACCACATCATGATCATCTTATATGTGAAGAATGTGGAGATATTGTAGAGTTTGAAAATGATGAGATAGAAAAACTTCAAGACAAAATCGCTAAAATGCACGACTTTAAATTAACAAATCACTTAATGCAACTCTACGGAATTTGCAAAAAATGCCAAGATTAAGTACGATTTACTGTGCATATACACTATATCGGGCAGAACTTAGCGTTAGCGTAGCAAAAGAGCATTGAGCTCCATTTGCATCATTAAAATAAAATAGGAGAAGATAGTTGATCTTTGACAATCAATACGAATTACAACGAATAGAAAAAGCTAACCAATTAAAAGAGCTTGGACACCAACCTTATCCACACAACATTACAAAAGAGTCTTCAACCGCAGAGTTTAAAACACAATTTGCGCATATCACTGAAAGAGATGAAAGCAAAAGCTTAAAAGTCAATGGAAGAATAAAATTTCTACGGTTAATGGGAAAAGCTGCCTTTGTAAAGATAGAAGATGAGAGCGGAATTTTACAAATTTATGTAAGCAGAGACAACCTTCCTGAAGGCTTTTATAATAATGTATTTAAAAAGCTTATAGAAGTAGGAGATATTATCTCAGTTGAAGGTTATCCATTTGTAACTAAAACGGGAGAACTTTCCCTGCATGTTACAACACTTGATCTTGCTACAAAATCTATAAAACCACTTCCAGAGAAATTTCATGGTCTTACAGATATAGAGCTTAGATATAGACAACGATATCTTGATATGATTATGAATCCTGATGTCAAAGATAATTTCAAAGCTAGAAGCAATATCGTTAGTATTACAAGACGATTTTTTGAAGACAAAGGCTTTTTAGAAGTTGAAACACCTATGATGCACCCCATAGCTGGCGGCGCAAATGCTAAACCTTTTATCACACATCATAACGCTTTGGGAATAGAAAGATTTTTGAGAATTGCACCAGAACTTTACCTGAAACGACTTGTAGTTGGTGGATTTGAATCTGTATTTGAAATTAATAGAAACTTTAGAAATGAAGGGATGGATCAAACACACAATCCTGAATTTACCATGCTTGAATTTTACTGGGCTTATCATAACTATGAAGATTTAATGAAACTCACTGAAGATTTGTTTGAGAAACTGATAAAAAATCTCAACTTAGAGACAAAACTCCCTTTTGGTGATATGGAAGTTGACTACGTAACGCCATTTGCAAAGATCAAATGGGAAGATGCCCTTGTTGATATAGCTGGTGTTAAAAAAGAAGATGTCAGAAATGAAGATGCTTTAATAGCATTTTTAGAATCACATGAAGTAAAATTTGATAAGTCACTCCCATTAGCAAAACTTCAAGAAGAGATATTTGATGAGTTTGTTGAAAAAAATCTCATCAATCCAACATTTTTAACACACTATCCGATAGATATAAGTCCACTTGCAAGACGAAATGACGAAGATCCACAAATTGCTGATAGATTTGAATTTTTTGTAGCAGGTCAAGAGATCGCAAATGGCTTTAATGAGCTTAATGATCCTATAGACCAATACGAGAGATTTTCAAAACAGATGGAACATAAAGATAGTGGAGATGATGAAGCACATGAGATGGATGAAGATTATTGTCATGCACTCGGTTATGGATTACCACCAACCGCAGGACAAGGTATCGGGATTGACAGAGTTGTGATGCTTTTAACAAACCAACAATCAATCCGAGATGTGATACTGTTTCCAGCAATGAAACCAATTAAAAAAGAACAAAACGAAGAAGAGGAAAAATAAGTGAATTTTTTAGAAAAAGATGATCCAAAAGTATATGAGATTTTACAAAATGAGCTCGAAAGACAAACAGACCATTTAGAAATGATTGCAAGTGAAAACTTTACTTCACCTGCAGTTATGGAAGCGATGGGAAGTATATTTACAAACAAATATGCTGAAGGTTATCCATACAAAAGATATTATGGTGGATGTGAATTTGCAGATCAAGTTGAACAGTTAGCCATTGACAGAGCATGTGAAATTTTTGGATGTAACTTTGCAAATGTCCAACCACACTCTGGTAGCCAAGCAAATCAAGGTATGTATCAAGCACTACTAAAACCATACGATAAACTTCTTGGTATGGATCTAAGTCATGGTGGTCACTTAACACATGGTTCTAAAGTAAGTAGTTCAGGTAAGACATACTCTAGCTTCTTTTATGGAGTAGAGTTAGATGGTCGTATCGATTATGATCGTGTTATGGATATCGCAAAGATTGTAAAACCAAAGATGATTGTATGTGGAGCAAGTGCTTATCCTAGAGAAATTGACTTTAAAAAGTTTAGAGAGATAGCTGATGAAGTGGGTGCTATTTTATTTGCTGATATCGCGCATATCGCAGGACTTGTTGCAGCAGGTGAACACCCTAGCCCATTCCCGTATTGTGATGTTGTTACAACTACTACACACAAGACATTAAGGGGTCCTCGTGGTGGTATGATCATGACAAACGATGAAGATATTGCAAAAAAAATCAACTCTGCAATTTTCCCTGGAATTCAAGGTGGACCTTTAGTTCATGTAATTGCGGGTAAAGCAGTGGCATTTGGTGAAAATCTACAACCAGAATGGAAAGAATATGCAAAAGATGTCAAAGCAAATGCAAAAGTACTGTCAGATGTTCTGATCAAAAGAGGATATGATGTCGTCAGCGGAGGAACAGATAATCACCTTGTTCTTGTCTCATTTTTAGACAAAGAGTTTAGTGGAAAAGATGCTGATGCGGCACTTGGAAATGCAGGAATCACTGTAAACAAAAATACAGTTCCAGGAGAAACACGAAGTCCATTTGTAACTAGCGGAATCCGTATCGGATCTCCAGCACTTACTGCTCGAGGTATGAAAACAAAAGAATTTGAAATCATAGCTGGTAAAATTGCTGATGTCTTGGATAATATTGAAAATGCAGAACTACACGCAAAAATAAAAGATGAAATGAAAATATTAGCAAGCGGTTTTGTAATTTACGATCGCGCAATTTATTAAAGGAGTAGCCCGTGTATAATGTTGATATTTCACTCATAAAAATGGTTACAGATCACCACTGGATCAAACAAGATAAAATAGTCAACAAGATCAATTACAAAGGCAAAATGTACTTTGACAAATATGAGAGAGTAAATTCTACGCTCTCTCGCTCAATCATGAATGATCATGGAGATGGAAAAACAATTGTTGCACACTCACTAATAAATTCAAGAGATAAAGTAGAAAATATTGTCTTTGATTATAATGGTAGGAATCCAGAAAAATTTTGGCATCGTGCACAATTAATGCTTCGTGAAGAAGGTTTTTTAAACTTCACCGCTTATGAAAGTAAAACACCTGGACATTTACACCTTTATGTACATAAAGGTCATACAACACTTCAAGAAGCTTACCAGCTTTCAAAGACATTATCTGCAAAGCTAGCGATGAAACTTCCTCGTGAATGGAAAATGTTTCCAAATCAAGATATTCCAAGAGAATTTAATATTTTAAACTTACCAATGAAAATTTATGCCAAAGAGCGTGGTGCTTCTTGGGCAAAACATATGTAAAAATTGCTAGAATAGGTAAAAATATGTTTATAAAAGCATAAAATATTGTAAGGAAAGTAGATGGAAGACAAACTAGAAAAGTTAAAAAAGAAAAACGACCTAAGTGATATCATATTAGAAAAAGATAGTTCTAATGGTGATAACATTAAAAAGTTATTGCTTCTAGCCGCATCTTTAGTGCTACTCTTTTTAATTGTCCTTATTGGAATGAAAATGTTTAATAATTCAAATATTTCACCTAGTGAAAATTTAGCAAGTGTGGGAGAAAGTATCGAACAAACAAGTGAAACTATTGTAGATAATACAAAAACAGCACTTGATGATACTAGTGATACACTCTTTAAAAAAGAAGCGATTATTGATGAAAATTCAGAAACAGACCTTAAATTTGAGGAGATGGTTCGAAAACTAAAGCAACAAGATGCACTAGAAAATCAAGAAGCATCAATTAAAGATTTAGACGCAGACCTTAGCACTGTAATAGACACACCTAAAGAGAGTGTTGTTGACAAAATCAAAGAAATTACACCACAACCAATAGAAAGTATTAAAAGAGTAGAAACAAAAGTAAAAAAAGTTATTAAAACTACACCTCCAAAAGTTATTGCATCTTCAAAACCTGCACCCAAAGAGATCATTATCTCTACAAAAGATGATTATATAGCCCCACCTTCTCCTATTTCATCTATGAGTGGGTATTTTATTCAAGTTGGAGCAACTTCTAAAGCATTTCCAGATCGTAGATTTTTACAAAAAATTAAAAATAGTGGTTATGATTACATTGTTCACAAGGTTGTTATCAAAGGTAGAAATATAAAGAAAGTACTTGTAGGACCTTATGGAACAAGAGATCAAGCAAGAAATGATTTAAATGGTGTTCAAACAACAATTAATCCAAGTGCTTATATTTATAGGATAAAATAATTGATAACATACCGACAACTTCTTTTTGATCAACTTACACCCATCTCTATTTATACAAAACTCAAAGAGAAGTTCAAAGGTGAACTCTCTTTTTTATTTGAAAGTGCTATAAACTCAGAAGATGGGAACTTTAGTTTTATTTTTATAGGCGCAAACGAACGTATATCATATAAAAATAATATTACATCATATACAGATCAAAATGGCAAAATCAAAGAACTCTCACAAAGCCCATTTTCATTTTTAAAATCTTACTATAAAGACATTAATACAAATCCCTATAGTGAACTTTCAAACAAATTAAATATTGGATATATTGATGGCTTTGTCGGTTTTATTGGTTATGATGCTGTAAAGATATTTGAACCAACACTGAAGAAACATATGGATGATTTAAAAGATGAACTACAAACTCCTGATTTAGATCTAATACGCCCGAAGCTTCTGTTGGCATTTTCACATAAAACAAACAAACTTACACTTATTGCACATCACGAAAGTTATAAAAATCAACTTGATGAATTGATAGATTATCTGCACCAACCTTATGAGTATACTCAAATCCAAAAAAGTGTCATAGATCCACAACTGGGTTCATTTGCTTTTAATAAAGATCAATTTTTTAATATGGTTGATAAATCTAAAGAGATGATAAAAAGTGGTGATGTATTTCAAATACTTATGTCAAATCGCTTTACACAATACACGAGCATAGATACGCTCTCCTTTTATAGAGTTTTAAGAAGCCAAAATCCATCACCTTATATGTTTTTATTAGAATACGAAGATTTTGCAATAGTAGGGAGTTCTCCAGAAGTTATGGTAGGACTTAACAATCAACATATCTTACTCCGCCCAATTGCAGGAACACGACGCAGAGGACAAACACGAGAAAGAGATGAAGAACTTGCCCAAGAGATGCTTGATGATCATAAAGAGTGTGCTGAACATCTCATGCTTGTAGATTTAGGTCGAAACGATGTTGGACGAGTGGCTAAAACAGGTACAGTAAAAGTTACAGAGATGATGCGTGTTGAGAGATACTCACATGTCATGCATATGGTGAGTGACATTGATGCTATTTTAGACCAAGAACATGATATGTTTGATCTGTTTGCTGCAACTTTTACAGCAGGAACTATGACTGGTGCTCCAAAAATACGTGCTATGGAACTTATAGCTGATTATGAAGGTATCAAAAGAGGTTTTTATAGTGGTGCGATAGGTTACTTTGGATTTGACGGTAACATGGATAGTGCTATTGCAATTCGCACCGCATGGAAAGATAATGAAAAAATTGTCTTTCAAGCAGGTGCTGGTGTTGTTGCCGACAGTAAAAAAGAGTTAGAATTTCTTGAAGTTGATAATAAATTAGGTGCGATGATGAGTACACTAAAAGAGCTTAATAAAGATGGGTAAAAATTTTACAATTTTTGGAGATCCTGTAGAACACTCTATTTCTCCTAAAATGCATACTTTTGCAATAGAGGGCTTAAAATTAGATGCTGTATACACTAAAACCCTTCTGCAAGAAGCATGTAAACTCAGAGATGAATTTATAAACAATTTTGATGGGGCAAATGTCACCGTACCTCATAAAGAAGCTGCATATCAAATGTGTGATGAAGTCAGAGGTATTGCAAAAGAAATTAAAGCTGTCAATACACTCATCAATGAAAATGGTAATATGATCGGCTATAACACAGATGCTCCTGGATTTTTAAAATCAATTAAATCTTTTGGAAAGATCAATAATGTTTTGATACTTGGAGCTGGTGGGACGGCTAAAGCACTTGCTGTAATCTTTCAACAAAATAATATTGATATAACAATTTTAAATCGATCAAAAAATCGTTTAGATTTTTTTACAAACCTTGGAATAAAAACATTTTCTTGGGATGACTTTGAACTCGCAAGCTATGATCTTGTAGTCAATACAACTTCTGCTGGTCTTCAAGATGAACAGTTACCAGTTAACAAAGATACAATGAATGCTATTTTTGAAAAATCAAAATTTGCAGTAGATGTTATCTATAATAAGAAAACACCATTTTTAAAATTAGCAACTAAACTAGGTATTCCAAATAAAGATGGGGCAGATATGTTGCTGTATCAAGGAGTATTAGCTTTTGATCTATTTTATGATCATACTTTTGAAGTAAATAAAATTACGAAGTATATGAAACAAAGTTTTTAGGGGAGTGTAAATCTAACTGTGTAAATCCAAAAAAGTGAATTTATTTGATATAGTAATCAAGTAAATTATTTTAAA
>JADGDK010000310.1 GCA_016744895.1 Campylobacterales bacterium
TCAAAAATATCACCCATTAAAATAAGTTGTGTTGGAAGAATTTGTTTGTTGCGTATCGCTTGAAGAAAACTTAGAAACTCAGGACGAAAAGATGAGTAATGGACATCGGATACAAAAAATGCACCCTCTTTTAACTCAATATCACTATGGAACATAAGCTATATCTGGGATTCCTGTATTTTCATCAAGCCCCATCATAAGATTAGCATTAGCGAGAGCCTGTGAAGAAGAACCACGAAGTAAATTGTCAATAGAACTTGCTATAAACAACACATCACCTTTTTGCTTTACATAAATATCGCAAAAATTTGTGCCCGCTGTATTTTTCATATCTACTGGATTTTTACAAATTCTCACATAGTGTTCATCTTTATAAAAATCTTTTACAATCTTATAAGCATCTAATTCACCTGATATTTGCAAGTAAATTGATGAAAGCATACCTCTTGTAGCTGGAACAAGATGAGGAACAAAATTTATCTCATCAAAGTCAATGCTAAGCTTTTGAGCTATTTCAGGCGCATGCCTGTGAAAGAAAGGCTTATAAGAGAATAGATTATCATTTACATTTACAAAGTGAGTAACTTCGTCAAGC
>JADGDK010000311.1:0-275 GCA_016744895.1 Campylobacterales bacterium
ATGCTATTTTCTCTTTTGTTGGGAGATTGTCTCTTGGATACTCTATTTTTGGATTGATAAACCATTGAGATGGATTGTTAAAATATTTTGTTAGAAAGATAGATTCTGCTTGTAAAGACAAACTAAACCCACCAACTATAAGTAGCTTTTTAATCATTTTCTTATCTTTTTGACTGATTTTCTTTTGCAAACTTTTTTGCAATTTCTAGCATTTGCTCATACTGTGAAAGTGTCAAAGTCTCTTTAAATATATTGATACATTCAACTTGTAAAAT
>JADGDK010000311.1:285-591 GCA_016744895.1 Campylobacterales bacterium
TTTGAGATTTTCACCTTTATAAACAACTCTTTTCATAAGTAAAGTTTCTAAGTCTTTTATCTTCTGAGCTTCTTCGTGAAAGATTTTTACCATTTTTTCAAACTGCTTTTCAAAAATGACTTCTTGTTTTTCTGTAGGATTTATCTTATGTTGTCCACCCATTTTCATATATATACCCATTAATGGCGGTAAACTATTTGGTGAGAGAGAATAACCTCCTGGAAAATCATCTTTTCGTAAGTATGGATTTTCATCTGTTTTTTTTGGAGCTTCATTGGCAACCAATGGTATAACTGTAAGTAGCAC
>JADGDK010000312.1 GCA_016744895.1 Campylobacterales bacterium
TGTTGGATGTAACTTAGGCCCTAAAATGACTCCATTTGGTTCTTTAGCTACACTACTTTGGTTACATACACTACAACAAAAAGGTGTAAACATAGGCTTTTGGCAATACTCAAAATTTGGTCTTATTGTAACGCCTCCTATTCTTTTAGTCGTTCTATTAACTTTGGTATAAAAGGCTTAATATGTGGAAAGAAACAGTTGATTACTTAACAGTTGATTTACTCGGTCTCACTGGCCGTATAAATGAGACAGTAAACTTTTTTATCTACGACACTATAAAGATTTGGTTTTTACTCATCACTATTATCTTTGTAGTCTCATACCTCCGAACTCATTTTAATACAGAGTACGTGAGAGCTTACCTGCAAGGAAAATCTGAATTTACCGGCAATGTATTGGCTGCCCTATTTGGAGTTATAACTCCATTTTGTAGCTGTAGTGCTATTCCACTTTTTTTGGGTTTTATTCAGGCAAGAATCCCAGTAGGTGTCACCTTCTCATTTTTGATAAGTTCTCCTATGAACAATGAGATAGCTATAGCCCTGCTCTTTGGTATATTTGGCTGGAAAATCACAGCTATCTATATAGG
>JADGDK010000313.1 GCA_016744895.1 Campylobacterales bacterium
GTTGTGCACCTTCAAGGTTAAACATTAAAGGCATTGATGGACCATAAATATCAGCATCCAACAATCCTACTTTAGCTCCAGTTCTTGCTAATGCAACAGCCAGGTTAGCTGCAACAGTTGATTTACCAACTCCACCTTTACCAGAAGCAACGGCGATTATATTTTTAACTCCTTTTAGAAATTGTTCAGTTTCATTTCTTTTTGAACATTCTGTCATTGCACTTTTTGCAGCAGCGAGTATTAATATGATATCAAGTCTTTTAAAACTTGGTGTACGGAATTTACTTTCAGCTGAACTTTTAGCAGGTTCTATGGTGGCTGACTTACACCTTTTACCAGCATTTTTATTTTATCAGTTTGGTACAGCAGGAACACATGAAGGTCTTATTACTGGTTTGGTAGTGGGTGCGATTATTGCAAATATTTACACAATTATTATCTCTATTGTAGAGAGTGCAAAAACAAAAGAAGAGTTTTAATAGTTTAAAAAAGGAATAACCTTTATGGTTACACCTTTTTGTATTTAGTTTCCGTAGCGTCGTTGTTTAACAGCTTTTGCTAAATGAACAACAGCCATTCCATATAAG
>JADGDK010000314.1 GCA_016744895.1 Campylobacterales bacterium
GGACAGGTTAGCTTTGGCGATACTGTACTCAAAAATAACGCCACTAAAATTCGCACCTTATACAAGGGCGAGATACTAGCAGGTTTTGCTGGTTCAACGGCAGATGCTTTTAATCTTTTTGATATGTTTGAAGAATTTCTAGCTAATCGTAAGGGTGACCTGATTAAAGCTGTTATTGATTTTTCAAAAGCATGGAGAAAAGACAAGGTACTTCGCCGCCTTGAAGCAATGATGATTGTTTTAAACAAAGAGCATATTTATATTCTGACGGGGACAGGAGATGTTGTTGAACCAGAAGATGGAGAAATCGCTTCTATTGGTTCTGGTGGAAACTACGCAATATCTGCTGCACGTGCGCTAAAACGTCATGCGAATATGGATGAGGAAGCCTTAGTAAAAGAGTCTTTACAAATAGCTTCAGAATTATGTATCTACACAAATGATAATATCAAACTACTTTCACTGGATAAAAACTAATGAATATGACGCCTAAACAAACTGTTTCTTACCTAGATGAATATGTTATTGGTCAAGATAATGCTAAAAAAACAATTGCTATTGCCCTTCGTACAAGATACAGAAG
>JADGDK010000315.1 GCA_016744895.1 Campylobacterales bacterium
GCCATTGGTGGGCCAAAATGTTCCTAAGAAAGGGTAGTAACCAAAAGCCCTCCAGCCTGTAAATTCATTATGTTCATTTTTATCAAAACCTTCAACGTCAAAGTTAAAGTAACAGTCAGGCATGTAGCCATCCCATTTCTGGTTGTTATTAAAGTCCCATGTATCGGGTAAGTGTTTAAGCTGTTCGGCTAAAATTATTTGATTTTTACTGTTTTTATAGTTATCTTTTCGTATATAGTTTAGTATCTTCTTATCACTCATCGCTTCTACTTGCTCCGTTCTATCTTTAAAAAGATTGCTAAAACGGTTTACTTTTGTATACTCATTAAAAGGAAGCTCCTCTTGTAAATCCCAGTCATCCATGTAGTTGGGTCGTTTAGAGTTCACATGACAATTCATACAAGGGTTATGTAGTGTGCCATCACTATCTTCTGTTTTGGTATAACATTGCGAGGTAATATAGGCTGCTTTGTTATTTATAATGGTTTTTGAAATTAAAGATGTTGAAGTGTTTTGTTCACTTGTAAATACAGATCTTTCATCCTCTGAGCTGTTACAGCCCATCAACAGTAG
>JADGDK010000316.1:0-296 GCA_016744895.1 Campylobacterales bacterium
GGGATAGTGTTCTTACACCATGAACAAGTGCGAAGACTCCACCTTTTTTCAAGTCTAGTCTATTTTCATGCTCTTTTTCAAGAACAAAACCACTAAATAGAGAGAGTGGTGTTTCAAAACTAAGTACTGCTTTGGCAATATGAGCCAAAATATCATCACGATTTGTAAAATGATCTTGTAAATAAGTTTTGAGCTCTAGAAAGTATGCTTCATTTCCTGCTACATATTTTGCATCAAGGAAAATACTCAAATTTTGTACAGATTCACCACTCATACTGTTTGTCCATTCTTGAATC
>JADGDK010000316.1:306-572 GCA_016744895.1 Campylobacterales bacterium
CAGTATTACTGACCATAACATTCCCACTACATTTAGGAAAACCTAAATAGAGAAGATCTTTGTTAAGTTTTAACATAGGCTCTGTAAAGAGCTCTAAGTCTTCTGCATTTTTAACTATAAGTGCATTATCTTGGTCTGTTTTTATTGTCTGTTCTTCTCTACCTTCACTACCCATTACTATGAGAGTACAACGATCCTGTAGTTCAGGAGAGACACACATTTCAAAAACTTTTTGGTATATTTTAAGATTTAGAGTTGAAACTAAC
>JADGDK010000317.1 GCA_016744895.1 Campylobacterales bacterium
GATCATATCCACGCTCAAACTTTTGATTATGATATACGATATCTCCAGCTAAGTATGTAGGACGGCCATCTTCACGTACAACAACTCTATCATTGTCATCGCCTTTAGCTTCAGATGCAATCCACATCTTAGAGTCTTTTTCATAACAGCCTTCACCCATTTTAGCCATTACTCTATCCCAGTCGCTATATAAAGATGACTCATTTACAAAAGTATCAAAATGAATATTTGTATTTGCAAGTGTATCTATTACGATATCCATTACGCCATC
The DNA here is from genome assembly GCA_016744895.1 of Campylobacterales bacterium. Classification (GTDB taxonomy): domain Bacteria; phylum Campylobacterota; class Campylobacteria; order Campylobacterales; family QNZT01; genus SZUA-1433. Next base: position 272 of record JADGDK010000317.1, read on the forward strand.
TTTAGCCCACAAAGCAAGCTCTTTATAACGTGTTTCATCAGAGAAAATTTCTTTACCAAATTTCTCAACAGCCCCATTTGCAAGACCTTCAAGATATTCGCCACGATAGTAAGATTCTGGATACTCTACACTTTCACCTAAAATATTTTCTTTTGCGTAAAGAGCAATTGAAAGACCTAGTAAATCTATTTGATTACCAGCATCATTTACATAATACTCAGCAGTAATGTCATATCCAAGGTGTTTAGCAAGTCTATATAGAGTATCTCCATATACAGCACCACGAGCGTGACCTATAT
>JADGDK010000318.1 GCA_016744895.1 Campylobacterales bacterium
CTGTACATCATCATTACCTCTTGGTGGACGTATATTTAGATGTTGGAAAAGAAAAGGGCATAAGAAAACTGATATTGTTAAAGCAATTAGAGAAAGTTGTGATGACTACTTTTATAAAGGTAGTCTAGTACTTGGAAATAGAAAAATGAGTGCTGGTCTTAAACGCTATGGATTAAGTAAAAAGACAGGTATTGACCTACCCAATGAATTTATAGGTGTAGTTCCATCACGAGACTGGAAAAGAAAAAAATATAATAAAATTTGGAGTATTGGTGAAACTGCCAATATGTCAATCGGGCAGGGTGATTTTCTTACGACTCCACTTCAGATAGCACAACAGACAGCTTTAATAGCAACAGGAAGACTACCTATTCCCCATATTGCCAAAATGATTGGTAGTAAAAAATATGTTGATACTTATAAAGATGTACTTTCAAGGGATGAGTTAGATAAACTTCCCGTAATAAGAAAAGCGATGTATCAAGTTTGTAACTATCCTAAAGGGACAGCAACGAGTTATCTTCACTCTAAGGTAGTTATAGCTGGTAAAACAGGAACTGCTCAAGTT
>JADGDK010000319.1 GCA_016744895.1 Campylobacterales bacterium
CATAGGTACTTAGGCATCATGAGAGGTGTCAAAGAAAAAGAGTTGTCTGTGAAGATAACCATAGATGTAGTAAGAGTCGAAGAGAACATAAAACAGTACAAGATTCCTCGTAATGCTTCAAGTTCTAAAGAGTTACTTTTTGCAGCTTACAAAGACGGACTCAAGAGATTACTACTTCCATCGATAGAACGCGAAGTTCAGAGTGAACTTAAAGAGAAGGCTGATAGTGCCGCTATATCGGTATTTGGTAAAAACTTATCTCAACTGCTTATGACTCCGCCAGTGACTAAGATGGTGATTTTAGGAGTAGACCCAGCGTTTGTAAGTGGCTGTAAACTTGCAGTGATAGATGAAAATGGAAACTATCTTGAGTCAGCCGTCATCTACCCGACTGAGCCTAAGAAAGATTATGAAAACTCTAAAAGAAAAGTACTTCAACTCTCCAAAAAGTATACTGTCTCAGGAGTGGCGATAGGAAATGGAACAGGCTCACGAGAGACTCAAGAGTTTTTTGCAAGACTCAACTCTGAAGAGAACGCCAACTTGCGTTATACAGTAGTCTCTGAAG
>JADGDK010000031.1 GCA_016744895.1 Campylobacterales bacterium
TACCAAAGGAATCACTATACTAAATGAAAGTACGAGTAACGCAATAATATAGTTTTGTTGCTCAAAAAGTTTTTCGATAGTTCCTATAATGCTTTTAGTATCAAATGAGAGTGTCACCATTCCAACCACTGGAAGGCTCTTATAAACAACAACCATCAGTAGTGGGGCTATGAGTCCAAAGAAGAGACTCATAAGCGAAGATAAGCCTATATAGAGTATTAACAGCTCATAGTCTATATAGAGAAAGATTAGGGCAAATAGTATTACGGTCGCGAAAAAATAATAGAGATACATGAGAGACTTCTTTTGACTCAAGTCTGCACTTTTTTCTAGCTCTTGGATCTTGCTCTGTTCTTGTGTGTATTTATCATAGATTCCTGCAGTGAGGTTTTCTAAAAATTTATCAACTTTATTATGAAGCATATGATCTGCATCATTTTGTTTAGAAATTTGTTGAGACTGGTTGATATAGTGTGTATTGTTTTCTACTGCTTTAAAACCTAAGAAGGCTAAAAGGGCAATGACAATGATTAGTAGTGTTGATTTGATCAGAAGATGTATGACATGCTCCTATTAAGGGAGTAATCCGATCGAGAAAAACCTCGACCAGAAAACGAAGATAGAATCTATCTTTTTGAAAATTGTGGACTTCTTCTTGCTTTTCTTCTTCCGTATTTTTTTCTCTCAACAACTCTTGCATCTCTAGTTAAGAGACCATTTGGTTTTAAGATACTTCTGAATTCTGGATCTAATTCAGATAAAGCACGTGAGATACCATGACGAAGTGCATCAGCTTGTGCTGAAAAACCGCCACCAAGTGTAGTTGCAACGATGTCAATTGATTGTACTTGTTTTGTTAAATCTAATGGTTGCATAACTCTTTTTTTAATTAAATCAAGTCCGCCTAACCATTCGTCAAGACTTTGACCATTGATTGCCATTTTACCGCTACCTGGAGTAATCCATACTTTAGCGATTGCTCTTTTTCTTTTACCTGTTGCGTAAACTTTTGCCATTATTTAGACCCTTCTGATTTACTTACTTGCGCAGTATGTGGATGTTCACTTCCTGCATAAACTTTGAGCTTTTTAAGCATCTCTTTACCTAGGTTTGTTTTTGGAAGCATACCTCTAGTACCTAGTTTATAAAGTTTTAATGGATTTGTCTCTAAAAGATCTCCAAATTTATCACTTTTTACACCGCCAAAATAACCTGTATGTCTATGATACATTTTTGTATCAAGTTTTGTACCAGTTACTTCTACTTTTTCTGCATTGATAATGATTACATAATCACCACAATCTACGTTTGGAGTATATGAAGGTTTATGCTTTCCTCTAAGAAGTGTAGCGACCTCTGTTAATAGACGACCGAATCTTTTTCCAGTAGCGTCAATAACAACCCAGTCTCTTTCTACTTCGTTTGCTTTTATCATTCTTGTTGATTTCACAAATTTGCCTTTTTGAATTAATTGAAGCGAGAGTTTAGTATATTATTACTTATAGAAAGCTTAAATTAAGTGAAGTATAAGTTTTTATATTTCACTTATATAAGTACCAGCTCTACCTCTGTCTCTCGAACATAACATAAATAAGCCACAACCTCTTTATCAATAATTTTTGTAATGGCATTTTTATAATGAAGTACTTGAGCTACATGTTCACTTTGCCTGACTTGTGAGCTTTTATAATCTATAATAACCCATTTATCCTCTTGTTCTATTAACAGATCTAAATATTTTAGTTCACCCTTAAATGAGATAGGCTGTTCTTTAAAAATTTTACCATCTACAAGCTCTAGAAACGGTTGATGTGTTAAAAGTCTTTGTACTCTGCTTTTAACCTCTTCACAACGGTGTGGATCTAATAAGATTTCATATCGATTTTTCATAGCCCAATAGGCGTTATCTATATGTTGGGATTCAAATGACTCTATGATTTCAAGCATAAAATGCAGTGCCAATCCAAAATGCATCGCTTCAAAATCTTGTTTCTTGTTCTTTTCGACTTTGAGTTTTTCCTCTTGAAGACCGAGTCGCATTTTTTCATATTTTAATGGTTGTGATGGTTGAATAGTTTTTTCCACTGTTGCTGGTACAATCGTACCGCGTTGTGATGTTTCTAAGGTGAGTATATCAAAAGAGGAATTAGTCTCATTTTGACATATAATGAGTGAATCTTGCGCTCTTGTAAATGCAACATACAAAAGGTTCAATGCATCTTCTGCAGAGAGTCTTTTTTCTGCCTCTTGTGCATTGGCATAATGTGCATCAAAATGTTCTCGATTTTTGATGCGTACATGAAGATCAGTTAAGTTAATATCATTGTATTGATAAATCAGTGAAGATGCGTCTGCTTTCTTCTTTTTAAATCTATCACTTACGATCACATGATGAAACTCTAAACCTTTAGATTTATGGATGGTTAGTATCTTAATACCTTCCTCTTTCTTGGAAGGGGATTCTACACTCAAATCCTCTGATTCAAATAAAAATGATTCGATATCTTTGTAGTTTGCAATAAGTTCTAAAAATTTAAAAAGTGCTTTGTTATGACTATAGAGTTGAAAATGGTTGATGATATTTTTAACCAGTATTAACAAATTTTGATGTTTATTAAAAGCTGAAATATCAAGCTCAGTTTCCCATGACAAACCAAGCGCTGTTAAAAAATTGGCTTTGTAGAGTTCTTTTTTAAAGTAGAGATATTTTAAAAACTCAATGATGGCAGAAACTATAGGATCATTGATCAGTTTTGAACTGGTTTGTGTGGTGATCTTGAGTTTTTCATCTTTCTCTAACAGTGCTTCTTCTATGACAAATGCATCACTATTTGTATAAGTAAGTATCGCGATCTCTACAGGTTTCACACCTAATTCTAAAAGCATAAATACATTTTCGACAATATCATTAATAAGCTCTTCTGATTGCGATACTTTTACAAAACCAGCATCAGCATCACCTATAAAATGTTGGTCTTTGTAGCCTGTAATTTTATCCCTAAAACTCTCATTGACAAAATTTACAATGTGTGCGTGACTACGATAATTGGTAGTAAGTGCTAAAAGGGTGACATCATAATCTCTTTGTACATGGTGGAAAAGCTCTTTTGCTCCACCTCGAAATCTGTAGATTGATTGTTTGATATCCCCTACATAAAAAAGCGTCTTAAATGCTTTTGTGCCAATTCCAGAATTAATTTCATCCAAGAGTGGTTCTAGTATTTTGTACTGTATGACATTGGTATCTTGAAATTCATCTATGAGAATATGATCAATTTTTGCATCAAGTCTAAAATAGAGAAAGTCACTATCAATGTTTTCGCGAAGCAATTCAAAGACACTGTTTGTAACATCATTGAAAGCTAATTTATTTTGTGCAATATTTTGCGCACGTTTGCTCTCTTTATAGATTTTATAGAGCTCCATGTAGCTCTGTTTGAGATAGGCATCTTTGTTGATGAAATAAAGTGCTAGTGCCTTTTTGAGTTCAGCAAAAATCTCATCTGCGCGAGGGGTGAAACATTTTTTAAACCAGTGGTACTCTAGAGTCTCTTTTAAAATCCAAGTTTTACCCAAAAGGTCATCAAAATCTTTTACAGTGATAGCTTTTTTTGCAGCATCTGACAGTCCATCACATGAGAAAAATAGCTCTTCTAGTCTTCTTGCAATTGCTAAAATCTCTTTTTTATTATCTGGACCACTCTGTTTGAGTGTGATATTTTTAAGTTCCCCATCTTTGGTATAGAGGTTGTCTAAAAATGTAAATATAGAACCAAGTTTTTTACTTTCACGTACTGCAAATCTGATAAGGTCTTTGTACTTGTCTTGCTGTTTTACTTTTTTTAAAAAGCTTTCAATAAATTTTTGCTCATCTGCCTCTTCTTCGATTTGAAAGTCTGGCATGAGTGCAAGGTTGAGTGAAAATTTTCTCAATATCTGAGCAAAAAATTTATCGATTGTAGAAATTTTGAGTTCACTTTGTAAAAAGTTATTGTAGATTTTTGTTCTACGAGATAAGATTTCATCTTTTGGGATATTGGTAGATTTACTGATCTCTTCAAGCTCTGCATTTCTGTTTGGTTCGCCAAGTTCACGAAGCACCGTATTGATGCGTTCTCTCATCTCATTGGCAGCTTTGTTGGTAAAGGTCAGTGTTAAAATGGCACTAGGTTTTGCATCTAGGTATAAAAGCGAGATATATCTGATGACTAATGCAAATGTTTTTCCACTTCCCGCACTTGCTTCATAGGCTAAATTTTTATGAAATTCCATTATAAAATCCTATCGCAGATTTTGATATAAGGGCAATAAGTGCATTTTTTTAAATCTTCTGTCATTGTAAAGTTATGCTCTTTGGCTTTGAGTGTCTCTAGTTTGGTGTATAAGATATTGAGTTTTGTATCAAAATATTTATCTTCTTTTAAATTACCACTGTTTAAATCATAATAATAACTTTGTAGTACTTCACCTTTTGTCGAGGCTAAAAGATGATAAAATTGTAGTTGGAAATTACTTACTGTACCCGCTTCTAATGATTTACTTGTTTCGCTAGGGATTTTACCACTTTTATAATCAATCACTTCAAGAAAATGTTCTTTTTGATCTACTCTGTCTATTTGTCCAGCTATGGTTAGCCCATCAATCTCTAGTGTAAATTTTTCTTCGACGTATTTTACTTTATAACCATTTTGTGCTCTTTTAACCTCATGATATATAAAGGGTTTGAGCTTTTCAAGCCACAAATCAACTAAGAAACGAAGATTTGCTTGTTGTTCACTCTCTTGATAGAAGTAAGATTGTATCTCAAAAATAAGCTCGTTTTCATCAAAATAAGCCTCTTTTTTTTCATATGCTAATTTCAAAGCATTGTGCAATAATATCCCGATGATTCTGTCACTGTTATCCTCTTTTGGAATCTCTACAGCTTCAATCTTTCGTATATATTTAAAATAATATGCTCTTTTACAATCAAAATATGTTTTAAATGACGTAGCAGAAAGTTTGGTTTTAGAAAAGTCATATTGAAGGATAAGATCAGTTTGCTGATAGTGTATTTTTGGTTTATTGATATCAAACAAGATAGTTTCTAGTCGATCAATTGGATGGGTGTGTTTAGGAATTTCTAATTCATCAAGAAATCTTGATGGTTGGTTTTGATCATCTTCAACATAAGATATCGATACATGTTTGGCATGGTTAAATATCCTTTGATAATAATACTTTTGTAAATTTTCCCTATCTGTTGAAGTTGGAAGTCCAGCTAAAAATCGAAGCTCACTAGATAAAAAGAGATCTTTTTGACTACTCAAGGGTACTATGCCTTCATTAAAGTCAACAATGATTACAGCTTCAAACTTTGCGCCTCTAGTTTCTAGTACTTCAAGGACTGTCACTTTACCACCTCTGACATCATCAAGTGTGCGTGCTGAGAGTCTATTTAAAAACAGATGTAAAAGTTTATGAAAAGGTTGATGGTTCAAGTGTTTGAAAAGTTTAGAAAATAGATGTAGCTCTTCATAGTAGATAAGTGAAGCTTCATCATCTTTATCCTCTATAAGTGCATTAAACATAGTGTTAAGCTCTTCTATGGTGAGCTTTTTATTCCACATTTGGTAATCAAGCTTGAGTTTTTCTATATCAACTCCAAAACGCTGTAATCTATGTTGCCCCTCTAAATCACGATCTGTGTAAAAGTCATATTGTGCTGTTAGTTTTTGGTAAATAGTACTTTTTTTATAACTAAACCCCATGGCAAAGTTGAAGTTGTTTTCATCATCGTAAAGCTCAAGAAAATTTACAAACGAACCATTAGGTAAAATAACTGCAATTTCTTTAGGTAAAACATCCAGTGCTATATAATCATAAATCTTTTTTTTGATAAATGCGACTTGTGATATTTGATTTTCACATGAGTGAGTGATAAAGTTTTCATGACTGTTGAAATTTTTCTCACTATTGACAATAGATTTTTGTGAAAAATCTATTGTGTAATCATGCTGGTTTAGAAGTTCAATTCCAAAGTCTTTGAACTTTGCTATCATTTTTGTATTGAAGTCATTTGTTGTTAAGTGTATTTTTAGTGGTACTATCTGGGCGATCTCTATAAGTAAATTAAATTCGAAATTATTGAGATATCCTTCTAGGTGTAACTCTATCTCATCAAATGCACTTAAATAGGCATGATTGATTTTATATAAAGAGGGTAGGGTGATTTTATCGACATATTTTTTTTCATTTAAAAGCTCCTTGTATTTCTCTAGTAAAGTTTCTAAGATCTCAATATGCTCGGCGTATGTTGCATAAGTATCATAACTACTTAAACTGTTGATATCTATCAACTCTACAGAAAGTTCATCAAAAAAGCTAAAAAGAAATTTTGAGTTTTTTAAAAAAATAAAAAATTCTCTCTCTATGTGAAGATTTTTAAAAGTTGAAAAATTTGAAGCTTCATTTAAAATCTGAGTTCTTGTATCTTGATCAATAAAAGTTTTATTATGTACTAAAATCGCTTTTTTTTCAAATTCACCGATAGTGATAATTTTGGGTATGAGTGCATCTGTTAAGAGTTCACTTTGTATACGTGAACGTAAAGCACGAGAAGTTGGATAGATTACCAACTTCTTAGTTTGTAGCATTTACCTCTAGCTTGTTATAAGCGACTAAATCATTGATAGAAACTCTAGATTGAATTTGCCATCTTCCTAACTCATTTACTTCAAATGGTTCAAATTTATAGATACCATTTTCACTTTTTGTGAATACAAGTTTTTTATCTGTTGAAGTTGTATGCGGTCGAGTGACAACAATATCAACTTTAGCATCATTTACCAAAGCATTTTGTTTGTTTGTAATGCTCATCTCTATACTATTTTGTCCAATTATGAAATCTTTTTTCTCAATATTGACATTGTATTTTGTCTCAAAAGCTTTTTGTTTCATGATCATCTCGTTGATATTTTCATCAACTTCACGATAATCTGCGAAATAAGTGTTATCCATCTCTACAGGTAAACTTTGAGCAATTACAATAGTCCATATGCACATTCCCGCTATACCTATAATAGAGAGAGTAATCCCTATAGGCCATACTTTTGGATTAATTTTACTCATATTTACTACCTTTAGAAAATTTTACTTGCAAATACCATACAAAGAAAAAGGCAAGAATTAAATAAAAGATAACCCTTACGATGTTAATGGTTGTTTTAGTTTCACTACCAATACTTGATTCAAGTTTGAGACCATAAGACTTTGCAATCATATCTGTTAAGTCACCATAGCCATTTAAAAAAGCTGCTGCTGTTGGATCTGATTTTGATTTATGTACGGTAAGTACTTTTGTAAAAGTGCCACCCCATGGACTAAATAGTGAATCTTCATCATATCGTCCTTCCATATCAGGTGAAGAAAATAGTTGATTAATACCGACGTTTTCTTTATCCAAATATTTTTTTGAAAAGATCCATAAAACATAAGGATTTTTCAACTCTTTTAAATATCTATCTTTTATCTCTAAAAACTGTTCTTGGTTAAGATGGCCTTTTGCCACAATAACGGTTGATACACCTGTCTTTTGAAAAAGTTCTGTTCCCATCTCTTCGAGTTTATTTTGAGCTTTTTCAGCAATGTATCCATCGCCTTCATAACTATAATCTGCTCGAAGTGAAGTTGTTAAAATTGTTGAGAATATCAAAGCAGCAAATGCTGCTTTGATATATTGTAGTGTAATCACAAATTAACCTACAAATAGATGTGTGCCTGGAGTTATAACAACCCAAGCTGTAACAGCTGCCATTGCAACCATTCCTAAACCAATTACATAAAATAATGCGTCTGCCATTATTGACTCCTTATTTGTTTACCCATTTAGCAGCGTTATCAACGCTAGTAGCTTGGATACTTGTTGGGTTTTCAATTTCATAGAAATTTGTTGCATTTGCTTGTTGTACTGCTATTGCTTGTATTGTTAAAAATACTAAAATAGCAAGTAGTAAAACAGTAGCAAGAATACCACCTAAAAGACCATTGATGTTAAAACACATTCTTCTTGTTTTATTTTCAGCCATAGTTTCTCCTTACTTTTCGCCAAGTGACAGAATATAATGACCAACTGCCTCTTTTTGAATATCTGTTAATCTACCGTCGTTAAATTTAGGCATCATACCGATAGCACCATCTTTACCACGATTTAATACATCTGTAACAAATGCAGTTGTACCATAGGTTGTAAGATCAGGAGATTGACCACCTAAACCTTTACCATCTTCACCATGACAACTAGCACAAGCAGCAAATGATGCAGGTTTTTCACCAGCCATTCCACCAGCTACATATGCAGCGATTGCTTTTGCATCATCTCCGCTAGCCATACCGCCAGGCATCTCACCCATTGGATAACCTAGTCCTTTAGAACCTTTTTCAATTACTTCTAAAACACCAGCTGCTGTTCCCCATTTGTCAAAACCTGCAGCTTTTCCTTCGATACCATCTCCAGCAATACCATGACAAGGAGCACATTGAACAAGGTAAACACCTTCACCCATGCCCATTAGTGTATCTTCATCAGGATTTGCCCATTTGCTCTCAAAAGTTGTATTATATGCACTTACTTCTTCATTGTACTGACCAATTTGTGAAAATGCATTTAGTGGATATCCGGCAAACCAATACCAAATAGCCCAAACCATAGTTCCAAAAAAGCTTACAGCCCAACCTAATGGAAGTGGATTTTTATACTCGCCAATTCCATCCCAATTTTCATCCGTCAATTCACCACTGCTTGTGTCGTGCTTCATTTGCTTGATATATTTACCAACAACAAAAACAGTTAGTATGATGATTGCAGCAGCTCCAACAAGTGAGAGCTGATTTACAACATCAGTAGACACGTTTAAGTTTTCAAACATGCTTTGTTTCTCCTTTATTTTTCTTTTTATCCCAAGGGGAAGTGGTCTCTAATGGAGTAGAGTCTAACTCATCATCAAGAGCTATATTTGCATACTTCTCATAGTTACGAGTCCCTTTCTTCTCACTGCTATAGAGATGATAGATATATCCATAAAGCATGATTGTACAAAATCCTGTTGCTATAACATAACCATATATTTGCACTGTCTGTAAAGTTTCAACACTAATATCCATTAGATAACGCTCCTATTTTAAGCCGTTTAAGTATGCGATAAGCGCAACGATTTCAGGAATCTGACCGTTTGCTACTGCATCTTTAACTGCTTGATTTTTCATACCTGCTGCGATCACTTTTGCATCTTCTAAAGCTGTTGCTTGAGAATCATCTAGTGAACCTAGTTGAGGCATTCCCTCTTGATCATAAGGTGTTTTAAATACATCTCTTACTGTCACAGCTTCTGCATAAGCAGTTTCTGTGTCTGCAAGGTTTGTAAAATGGTGCTTATATGCTGGCATAATTGAACCAGGAACAACTGACGTAGGATCCCACATGTGGTTCTCATGCCAATCTGTTGTTCTATAATTACCAATTCTCCAAAGATCTGGACCTGTTCTTTTAGAGCCCCATAAGAAAGGTCTATCATATGCATATTCACCACTTAAGCTGTATGCACCGTATCTATCAGTCTCAGATTTAAATGGACGGATAAGTTGTGAGTGACATGCATTACAAGAATCTTTGATGTAAACATGACGTCCCGCTAATTGTAAGATGGTATAAGGTTTTGTACCAACAACCGGTTGTGAACTCTTTGCAAAGTCAGGCAGTATCGTGATAACACCTGCAAATGCTACTGTAACAAATACCATTACTGTAAAAAGGAATGGATTTTTTTCTAACCAATGAAACATAATAACTCCTCCTTACGCTGCAGGTGTAGCATTTTGAGGCTCGCGCTCTAATACTTTACCAGCTTTAAATGTCATATAGATATTGAATGCCCACATAAATACACCAACTAAGTATAATAATCCACCAACACCACGAATAGTGTAGTAAGGATGAAGTACTGTTACTGTATCGATAAATGAGTAAGCAAGATTACCAAATTGATCTGTTGCTCTCCACATCATACCTTGTGTGATACCTGCAATCCACATACTTGAGAAGTATAAAACAATACCTGTAGTTTGAATCCAAAATTGTGATTCCATAAGGCTTTTGCTCCAGATTTCTCTTTTTGCCATTCTAGGAACCATATGGAAAAGTGCAGCAATAATCATAAAGCCAACCCAACCAAGTGTACCATCATGAACGTGTCCAGGAATCCAGTCTGTAAAGTGCGCAAGTGCATTTACTGATTTGATAGCTTGAATTGGTCCTTCTAATGTTGAGAACATGTAGAAAGTTGAAGCTAAAATCATAAATTTGATTAATGGATTTGTTTGTAATTGACCCCACTCACCTTTCATAGTAAGAAGCATATTAATAGCTGAACCCCATGAAGGAAGAATAAGTACAATTGAAAAAATTGAACCCATAGTTTGTACCCAATCAGGAACTGTTGAGTAAATAAGGTGATGTCCACCAGCCCATAGATAAACGAACATCAATCCCCAGAAAGAGAGTAATGATAATTTATATGAGTAAACAGGTTGACCTGACTCTTTTGGAAGGAAGTAATAAATCATAGCAATAATTGGAGTTGTGAAAACAAATGCAACTGCATTATGTCCATACCACCATTGTACCATTGCATCATTTGTTCCAGCATACATTGATACTGAATGATACCAATCACCAACACCAGATACTAAAATTGTAGGAACTGCCATATTATTAAATAGGTAAAGCATTGCAATAGCTACATAAAAAGCGATCATATACCACATAGAAATATATAGATATTTTTCACGTCTAATACCAATCATACCAAATAGATGAATACCAAAAATTACCCATACTACAACGATAGCGATATCAATTGGCCATTCGAACTCTGCATACTCTTTTGAAGTTGTAATACCCATAAATAGTGAAACAACAACTGCTGCAACACCAGCTATATATAACCAAAAGTGTAATTTACCTATGAACATCAAAAATGGTGATTCAGCCATAGAAACCTTTAAGATTCTTTGTCCAAAATAATACCATGACGCCCAGATACCACTTAGTGTGAAACCAAAAGCTACTGCGTCTGTGTGCAGTGGTCTTAGTCTACTAAAAGTACCATACTCTCCAAGTAGATAATTTAAATCAGGAAATGCTAGCTGGAACGCTATCAAAACACCAATTGTCATACCTACAATACCTAATACAATTGCAGCTATGGCAAACCATTTAGCAACTGTATAGTCATACTCTAATGCATTGTGTGATTGCATTAAAACCTCCTTATGAATTTTGTAATGTCACGCAAATATCACATGATAAAGATAATTATATAGCTTTATAATAGAGATCAAGCTGAAAATTGTTAAAAAATTGTGAAATTTAGAGAGAATTGCTTATTTTATAGCCAAGTGTGGGGTGATTTTGTATCAAATCTTTATCAGTCTTAGCTCGAATGCGCCGTACTAAGGTGCGAAGAAGTGTGTCATCGGTATTTTTATCACTCCATATATGCTCTTTTATAGCTTCTTTTGAGGTGATTTCACCATGGTTTTTCATAAGTAATGTTACAAAAAGTAACTCTTTTTTAGTGAGTTTTACTATTCTAGTACTATCATAAAGTATGTTTTTATTTAAATCAAATAGATAAGCTTTGTTTAATTTAATTATATTATCAGAAATATCTTTTTGAATGATTTCTGAAATTGTTTCTAATAATTCTTCAGGATCTAAGGGTTTAATGAGGTACTTTGTAACACCTATATCTATAGCTTGAAGTAATTTTTCTTTTTCACTATAAGCACTTAATAGTATGATTGGAATATTTTTTGATATTTTTTTAATCTCTGCTACCATTTCAAGTCCACTCATTTTTGGCATAGATATATCACTTATTACTAAATCAAAATGTGTATTTGAAAATTTTTCTAACCCTTCTTTTCCGTCTTTTGCAATTGAAAATTTGTTGAATTCTTCTCCAATAGTTTCTTTTAATGAAGTCCGAATACGCTCTTCATCTTCTACAAATAAAATTTTTAAATTTTTTGTCATTTTTGTTCTTTCTTGAAAGTTATAGTAAAACATGCACCACCATCATTATTACTTTCTATTTCTATCTTACCATTCATGCTATCTTCAATAATCATTTTTACAATATAAAGTCCGAGACCTGTCCCTTGAGAAGAGTGTTTTGTTGTGTAATAAGGTTCAAAGACTTTATCTATCATACTTTTTTGTATTCCAGTGCCATTGTCTGATATTTTGATTTGGATATTTTTACTGGTTTCAGTTACAACTATATGGATTTGTTTTATTTTTGTTGTAATGTGACAAAAAGCATCTTTTGCATTGTTTAAGATGTTGATTAAAACATGAGAAAGTTCATTTGCATAACCAAACATTTTAATATTTTTATCACAAATGATATTTACTTCAATTTTTTCATTTTTAAGTGTATCTTTTAAAATAAACATCGTTTCATCGATGATATCAGAAATCAAAAAGTGCTCTTTTGGTTTGTTTGGGCTAAAAAAGTTTCTAAAATCATCAATAGTTTGTGACATCTGTTTAATCAAGTTTTTACTTTTGTCATATTGTATATCAAACTTTTCACTTTTTTGAGTATTTTTAAACTCTTTTTTCATTCCATAAAGTAATATACCTAGTTCTGACAGAGGTTGTCTCCATTGATGTGCTATATTTGCAATCATCTCTCCCATAGATGCAAGTCGTGCTTGTTGATACATGATGCGATCTCTATGCTTAAGTTTTTCAGCTGTCTTTGTAGCATTTGTTACATCATATCTTATAGCAACAAATTCAATAATATTTCCGTTATCATCCAATATTGGAAATATTGTTGTATTTACATAAAAAACAGACCCATCTTTTGCTAAGTTTTTAACGGTAGCTTTATATGTTTTTTTTGAAAGAAGAATAGACCAAAGTTTTTTAAAATGTGAAGCAGGGATATCAGGATGTCTTACGATATTGTGATTTTTACCAATTAATTCCTCTTTAGAATATTTGGAGATCTTACAAAACTCATCATTGACGAATGTAATAATTCCATCAATATCAGTTTTAGAGACGATATTATTATTTTCAATCGCCTCTATATATTGTTCTAGCATGTTCTAATCAAGAACAAATTTAAAGCCTACATACATAGCATCATTATAAGTAACATCTCTATTATCATAATTAGTATCAATATTTCTATAGCCTACATATATATTGACATTTTCAATGATCATCATATCAACTTCAACTCTATATTCAAAATAGCTGTCTGCATCTTGAAATGTAAGTGGACTAGGTGCATATGCGACTTTTATTCCTAAATTACTTTTAGGTAAGTTTCCTAAATACATTCTCGCTTTAGCTCCAAGCATGATAGGAACTGCTGTAAAACTATCGTTACCATTTTCTGTAAAAATAGTTCGTAAACCAACAGAAAATGCAATGTTTTGATAGTTGACAGGTGAATTTTCAACATATAATCCAACTCCGAAAAATGTATCATCTGCATTGATAAAGTTTGCATCAACATAAAAGTTTCTATATGTTGGATCATTGGTTGTGAAAGCTAATGATGATCTTCCTTCAATTTCCAAGTCATCTGTGTTAATATTTAGTCCAAATGATGCTTTGTCCGCTGCAAATATATTTAAGTTTATGAGCAATAGTAAAAGTGCAATTTTTTTCATAAATTTCTCCTTTTGTGAATTGCCACTATCTTAAGATATTATCTATTATAATCCTATTATGAAATATTTAATTTTAACTTTGATTTTTGTATTAAATCTTACAGCTTCAACCCTACATCTTTCAATTTCTTCGAGCCCAAGTAAACTAAATCCACTTATCTCTACAGATAGTGCAAGTTCTCAGATAGGCAATTGGATATTTTCTTCACTTTTGACTTATGATAAAGATGGAAAGATCAAAACTGAGTTGGCAGAGAGTTATAAATTTATTGATGAAACAACAGTTGTATTTAAACTTCGTAAAGATGTTACATGGAGTGATGGTGTCCCTTTTAGTGCTGAAGATGTTAAATTTACATATACACTGATAAACTCACCAAAAATTTTTACACCTTATAGCAGTCAATTTCGATATGTTAAAAGTGTTAATATCATTGATAAATATACGGTAGAGATTAAGTATAAAGAGCCATATTTTAAAGCATTAGAGACGTGGATGATGAGTATTGTTCCTAAACATAAGCTTGAAAATGAAAAGGAGATTATGACAAGTAGTTTTAATCAGCATCCAATTGGCACCGGTAAATATACGATAGATGGTTTTGAAATTTCAAAGGACATTATCTTAAATGCATATAAAAATTATTTTGAACATAAACCAAATATTGAGAAAATTGTATATCATTTTATGCCAGATCCTGCAACAGAATTTTTAATGTTAAAATCAGGAAAACTCGATGTAGGAGCTCTTACACCCCTTCAGACTGAACGTCAAATAGATGACAATTTTAAAAAGAAGTTTAATTTTTTTGAAAAGATTTCAAATAGTTATACTTACCTTGGTTTTAATCATAATAATCCAAAGTTTCAAAATCCAAAAGTTAGAGAGGCAATTTCTCTAGCGATAGACAGACAAGAGATGGTTGATATTTTATTTTTTGGTCATGGTCAGATATGTAATGGACCTTTTATGCCAAAAACTTTTGCTTATGATGAAAGTATTAAAGCTCCAAAACAAAATATTCAAAAAGCGAAAATATTGCTAAAAGAAGCTGGCTATGATAAAAATAATCCTTTTACTTTTGAAATTGTTACAAATTCAAATAATCCAACACGTGTTTATGCAACACAAATTATACAGCATCAACTTAGACGTGCTGGTATCAAAGCAACTATCCGAACAATGGAATGGCAGGCATTTTTAAACACTGTTGTGATGCCAAGAAAGTTTGAGACAGTTGTTTTAGGCTGGTCTTTAGGTTTGATGCCTGATGCGTATAGTATTTGGCATAGTGAGGGAAGTAAAAAGGGTGGATTTAATTTTGTTAGTTATAACAGTGATAAAGTAGATCGTCTTATTAAAAAGGCTGAAAAAACTATTGATAGAAAAAAGCTTGGAGTGATCTATAAAGAGATCTATAGAACCATTGTAAAAGATAATCCCTACCTATTTTTATATATACCAAATTCTATTACGGTTGTAAGTAAAGATATTGAAAATGTAAGTCAGTCAATTATTGGTGTTATGCATAATGTGATTGATTGGATTAAGCCATGAAAACTACAATACTTTTTGATTTAGATGGTACACTTCTTGACTCCACTGATGCAATACTACTTTGTTTTGAAGATTCTTATGATGATTTTGGACTTAAAGCTCCTGAAAAAGAGAAGATAAAATCTCTTATTGGGCACCCACTTGACTATATGTATGAACATTTAGGTATAGAAAAAGATAGGGTTTGGGACTTTGTCGATCGGTATAAATTTCATTATAGAAAACGCTCAAAATCTATGACTTATTTTTTACCTGAAGCTGAAGAGGCAATTATCGAAGCTGCAAGCTTTGCTAGACTAGGCGTTGTAACTACAAAAACGGGGAGTTACTCCAAAGCTCTTTTAGAGCATATGGGTGTAATGAAATATTTTGAAGTTCTTATAGGTAGAGAGGATGTTATCAATCCTAAACCTCACCCAGAGCCTGTTTTAAAGGCTTTGCATCAGATGAATATAGATTATAAAGATAATATATGGATGATTGGTGATACATGTCTTGATATGGTGAGTGCTAAAGATGCTGGAATTAAATCAGTCGGTGTCACATGTGGATATGGAACACTTAAACAGCTACAAAAATGTACGGAATTTATAGAAAATGACTCAAAAAATGCAGTTTTGCAAATAAAACAAATTATTAAGCTATAACTAAAGCCTATGTTAAGTCATAATAACCTAAAATTATAGGACAATTTGCGAACAATTTTAAACAAGGGGTATTTATGGTAGAAATCAGATGGCATAGTCGTGCTGGACAAGGTGCAGTGACCGCCGCTAAGGGTTTGGGTGATGTTATCTCTACGACGGGTAAAGAGGTGCAAGCATTTGCACTATATGGATCCGCAAAAAGAGGTGCTGCAATGACAGCCTATAATAGAATTGATGATAAACAAATTATCAATCATGCGAAGTACATGAATCCACAGTATGTGTTGGTTCTTGATCCAGCACTTGCGTATACAGCGGACTTTACAGAGAATGCAAGAGAAGATACAAAATATATTATTACCACACACTTGACAACAGAAGAGTTAATAGCAGCTATTCCTAAGCTCAAGGGTAAAGATGTCTATACACTAGATGCTTTTAAAATTTCTATGGATACGATTGGAAGAGCTATTCCAAATACACCGATGTTAGGAGCTTTAGTAAAAGTTTCAGGTATGTTTGAATTAGATTATTTCAAAGAAAAAATGAATAAAGTATTAGCAAAATTTCCACAGAGAATTATTGATGCGAATATGGATGCAATTACAGCAGCATATAATGATGTAAAGGGGAGTAAATGACACAAAGTGAAAATCCAAAGTTTTTAGGTAGTGAAGAACTTATTGGTTGGGATGAAGTTAACCAAGGTGTATTATTAAATTCGTTTAATGGTATCAGTGATAATGCTTCATTTTTAAAAGCAGAAGAGCGAGATTATGCTGAGACAAATTCGCAAACTGCGAGTGTTGCAGATTGGAGAATTGTAAAACCAATTTACAATAGAGACATTTGTATAGATTGTCAAAATTGTTGGGTATTTTGTCCAGATACTTCTATTATTTCAAGAGATAAGATCATGATTGGTATCGATTTTGATCATTGTAAAGGATGTGGAATTTGTGTGGAAGTTTGTCCTACAAATCCGAAATCACTATTAATGTTTGGTGAACAGCAAGAAATTGAGGCAGCACTTTCTGAGTGGCCTGAAAAAAAGAAAAAGGGTGAGGAATAATCATGGCAGAAAAGTGGGATATACAAGAAGTAGAAGTATGGGATGGTAACTTTGCTGCAGCGCAAGCGATGAGACAAGCACAAATTGATGTTGTTGCAGCTTATCCAATTACTCCATCAACACCAATTGTTGAGGGATACGCAAAATTTTTGTCAGATGGATATGTTGACGGTGAGTTTGTTATGGTAGAGAGTGAACACGCTGCAATGAGTGGTTGTGTTGGTGCTGCTGCTTCTGGTGGTCGTGTTGCAACTGCAACAAGTTCACAAGGTTTTGCACTCATGGTTGAGGTTTTATATCAAGCATCAGGGATGAGACTTCCTATCGTTTTAAATGTTGTAAATAGAGCTTTAGCATCTCCTCTTAATGTTCGTGGAGATCACTCTGATATGTATCTTGGTCGTGATTCTGGTTGGCTTCAATTGGATGCATTTAATGCACAAGAAGCTTATGATCTAAATCTTATAGCATTTAAAATTGCTGAAACTGAATCTGTACGACTTCCAACGATGGTACACCAAGATGGTTTTATTACTTCACATACTGCACAAAATATCTATCCTTTATCTGATGAGGCAGCATATAAATTTGTAGGTGATTATAAAGCAATTGATGAGATGTTAGACTTTTCAAAACCTGTTACATATGGTGCACAAACTGAAGAAGATTGGCATTATGAGCATAAAGCAAAACAACATAAAGCGATTTTAGATTCTCGTCCTGTAATTGATCAAGTTTTTGCAGAGTTCAAAGAGTTAACGGGTCGTGAGTATAAAAGAGTAGAAACTTATATGATGGAAGATGCTGAAGTTGCAATTATTGCACTTGGTACGACTGTTGAGACTGCAAAAATGGTTGCTGCTCAAATGAGAGAAGAAGATGGTATTAAAGCAGGTGTTGTAAGTCCTAGATGTTTTAGACCATTCCCATTTGATAATGTTAGAGATGAGTTAAAAGATGTAAAAGCAATAGCATGTATGGATAGAAGTTCACCAGGTGGAGCACTTGGAGCACTTTATAACGAGGTTACTGCAGCATTATATACAGCAGAGACAAGACCACTGGTTACAAATTATGTTTATGGTTTAGGTGGTAGAGATTTAACTGTTGATGCGATTAAAGCTATCTATACAGAGCTTGATGCAAATGCAAAAGCTGGTAAAAGAACAGGTAAAATCCAACAGTTTGTGGGCTTAAGAGGTCCAAAACTAGAGTATTTTGAATAGGACGGGGGAAAATATGAGTACTATTAAAAAGATTAAAAACTTAAAAGAATTATCAACTGCAAATGATAGGTTTGAAGGTGCACACCTTTTATGTCCAGGTTGTGCGCACTCTATTATTGTTAGAGAGTTGATGAACTGTACAGATGATAACTTAGTTATCTCTTCTAACACAGGTTGTTTAGAAGTAAGTACTGCAGTTTATCCATATACTTCATGGGATACTTCATGGATACATATTGGATTTGAAAATGCTGCGACAGCAATTGCTGGAGCAGAAGCTATGCATAAAGCAAGAAAGAGAAAAGGGACACTTAAAGATCCTGATGCTCCAGTAAAATTTGTTGCTTTTGGTGGAGATGGTTCAACTTATGATATTGGTTTCCAATTTTTAAGTGGTGCAGTTGAAAGAGGGCATGACTTTACATATATCTGTCTTGATAATGAGGTATATGCAAATACTGGTGGTCAAAGAAGTTCTTCTACTCCAATTGGTTCATCTACAACAACAAGTCCTGCGGGTCGTGTTAGTTATGGTGAAAAGAAGATGAAAAAAGATCTTGTTGGAATTATGGCTGCACATGGTGCACCTTACGTTGCACAAATGTCTCCAAATAAATGGAAAGATATGCTTAAAAAGATGCAAAGAGCATTAGCAACTGAAGGACCAAGTTATTTAAATGCAATTTCTGCTTGTACAACTGAGTGGAAATTTGATCCAAAAGATACAATTGCAATTTCTGATTTGGCAACTGACTCTTTAGTATTCCCACTTTATGAAATCATTGATGGGACAGAGTTAAATATTACATATCGTCCTAAAAATATTGTTGCTGTAAAAGATTATTTAGGAGCGCAAGGAAGATTTAAACACTTGTTTAAACCTGAAAATGCACATATCCTAGATGAATGGCAAAAAAATGTAGATGCACAATGGGAGTATCTACAAAGAAGAGAAGAAGCAAAAGTATAATACGCTTACAACAAAGAGAGGTTTCTCTCTTTGTTGATATCTCAACAAACAACTACTCAATCAAATTACTGTATAATCGCCTTTTTAAAAGGAGTGCTATATGGTATTAAAATTAGGAATTCCAAAAGGAAGCCTACAAGAATCAACAATTAAAATTTTTAAAGAAGCTGGCTACGATATAAAGGTTAAAGAGCGAAATTATTATCCTTCTGTGGATGATCCAGAGTTATCATGTATGCTGATTCGTGCTCAAGAGATGGCAAGATATGTTGAGGGTGAGCAAATTGATTGTGGTCTGACTGGATTAGATTGGATAAAAGAAAATCGCGCTGATGTTATAGAAGTTGCTGAACTGACTTATGCAAAACAGAGTTTTAAACCAATTCGATGGGTTCTTGCTGTTAAAGAAGATTCTCCATATACATGTGCAAAAGATTTAGAAGGTAAAACTATTGCTACAGAAGTTGTTAATTTAACAACGGATTATTTTGCATCACATGGTGTCAAAGCAAATGTTGAGTTTAGTTGGGGAACAACAGAAGTCAAAGTACCAGAGCTTGCAGATGCTATTGTTGAGATTACTGAAACTGGTTCATCTCTTCGTGCAAATAATCTTAAAATTATTGATACAGTTTTAGAGACAACAACAAGATTTATAGCCAATAAAAAAGCTTATGAAAATCCTGAAAAAAGAGCAAAAATAGATAGAGTTATAATGATGCTTAAATCTGTTATTGATGCAGTTCCAAAAGTATGTCTGATGCTTAATGCTCCTGAAAAAGAGTTGGATGCTATTTTAAGAATTATTCCAAATGATAATCCTACTATTTCTCACTTGGCAAAAGGTAAATGGGTAGATGTTATGGCTGTTGTAGATAAATCTGTACTTCGGGATTTAATACCAAAATTAAAAGAGCATGGTGCAAAATCAATAGTAGAATTACCAGTGAGTAAAATTATAGAATAATAAAATAATTATGATTATTTTCCTTACTACTGAGAGAATTTCAGTTAAGGAAAATTTTTGCTTGGATTTGTCAAGTAAAAAGGAGATATAAAAATGAATCAAACTATAGCGTACCAAGGGGTTAAAGGTGCATATTCTGAACAAGCATGTAAACATGCTTACCCACATATGACACCTTTAGCATGTGATACATTTCAAGAAGCTATGTGGTTAGTAGAGCAGGGTGATGCGGATATAGCAATGATTCCATTAGAAAATTCTACAGCAGGACGTGTTGAAGAAATTTACAGACTTATTCCAAAAATGGCACTTCATGTTATAGGTGAACATTTTGAACCAGTGATTCATTGTCTGTTAGGTATTAAAGGTGCAAAGATTGAAGATTTAAAACATATAGCATCACATCCACAAGCCCTAGCACAATGTCATAATCATATCATGGAACTTGGTCTCAAAGCTGAAGCTAAACTTGATACAGCTGGAGCTGCAAAAGAGCTCAACACCTTTAATGATAAACAAAGATCAGCTATAGCTTCCAAATTAGCTGCTGAAATTTATAACCTTGAAATTTTAAAAGAGCATTTTGAAGATATACAGGGAAATACTACACGATTTTTTATCCTTTCTCAAAAAAAATATGTTCCTATTTTTAATAATGATAAATCATATATTACATCACTTATATTTCAAGTAAGAGATATTCCTTCTGCCCTTTATAAAGCACTTGGTGGATTTGCAACCAATGGGGTAAACCTCTTAAAAATTGAGAGTTATATGGGAACGAGTTCATTAGAAGGAAGTCAGTTTCATGTCGATATCGATGGTCATATTGAATCAAGAGCTTTAAGACTTGCACTTGAAGAGTTAGCCTTTTTTGCCGAAGATGTGAGAGTTCTCGGAACCTATGAAACTCATAGACTCCGAAAGGTTGTTAGTTAGCCAATTTTTGCAGCAACTTGTGCATTTGAGTTAACTACTTCACCACTTCCATGAATAACTTGTGGGATACATGATGTGCAGATATGTACATCTTCTCCTTGGCAAATTGCTTTGATATAAACTGTTTTAACTTGGTCATTTGACTCTATCATACAGACGTTACAGTATTGTTTATTTTCTATTTCCATTTTGAATCCTTTTTAATATTGTCACAATCTTATCACAACAGAAAATTTAAATGATTGATTTGGCTCAAGTTTTGCTATAATCTTTTTATAATAAGTTAGAAGGATTTTATAATGCCAATGTTAGATAGTTTTATGGTTGATCATACTAAAATGCAAGCACCTGCAACTAGAGTTGCAAAGACGATGAGTACTCCAAGTGGGGATACTATTACAGTATTTGATTTACGTTTTTACCAACCCAATAAAGGAATTATGAGTGAAAAAGGTACGCATACTTTAGAACATCTTTTTGCTGGATTTATACGAGATCATTTAAATGCAGATGATGTTGAAATTATTGATGTTTCACCTATGGGATGTAGAACTGGGTTTTATATGAGTCTTCTTGGAACTCCTGATGAAAAACGTGTTTCAAAGGCTTGGAAAGAGTCTATGGAAGATGTTTTAAAAGTTGCAAAACAAGATGATATTCCAGAGCTTAATCTTTATCAGTGTGGAACATGTGAAATGCATTCACTTGATGAAGCAAAAGAAATTGCAAGTGATATTCTCTCAAGTGACATAGGTGTCATGGATAATGAATCGCTTAAACTCAATGAGGAGTTGATTAAAAACGCGTCATGTTAACAAATGAGAAAATGCGTGAGCGGGATCTAAAACATATTTGGCATCCATGCTCACAAATGAAAGATTATGAGACACTTCCTTTTATTCCTATAAAATCGGGTAAAGGTGCTTATCTTAATGATTTTGATGGAAATATTTATCTTGATGCTATTAGCTCATGGTGGGTAAATATCTTCGGTCACTCCAATCCTTACATCAATGAAAAAATCAAAGAGCAGTTAGAAACTTTAGAACATGTGATATTTGCAGGGTTTACCCATGAGAGTGGTGTGAGACTTGCAGAACGACTTGTGGCTTTAACGCCCCAAAAATTACAAAAAGTGTTTTTTGCAGATAATGGTTCTAGTGCGATAGAGATAGCGTTGAAGATGAGTTTTCAATACTATAAAAACCAAGGTGAAGTGAGAGATGTTTTTATCTCTTTAGAAAACAGTTATCATGGAGAAACAATGGGTGCATTGGCAGTAGGTGATGTTGCACTCTATAAAGAGATTTATGGTGAGATTCTCATTAAAACAGTACAGGCAAAATCTCCGGCACTTGTGAGTGAAGAAGAAGCATTAAATTCTATGGAAACGCTATTTAAAAAACACGAAGGAAAAATTTCTGCTGTAGTAATTGAACCATTAGTGCAGTGTGCTGGAAGCATGGCAATGTATGATGCCACTTATATCACAAAACTTCGTACATTATGTGACACATATGGTGTCTTTTTGATTGCTGATGAGATAGCGGTTGGGTTTGGACGAACTGGTACCATGTTTGCATGTGAACAAGCCAATGTAACACCAGATTTTATGTGCCTTTCTAAGGGGATTACTGGTGGGTATTTGCCACTTTCGTGTGTATTAACTACACATGATGTGTATCAAGCGTTTTATTGTGATTATAGTGAAGGTAAATCTTTTTTAGATTCACACAGTTATACTGGTAATGCTCTAGCATGTTCGGCCGCAAATGCAACCTTGGATATTTTTGAATCTGAGAATATTATAAAAAACAACAAAATTAAAATTGATATGTTAACTACTTTGACTGAGCGTTTTAAAGCTTTACCCAATGTCAAAGAGGTAAGGCAAAGAGGTTTTATCGTAGCGATTGAATTACAAGGTTATGCTCCAGAAAAACGTATAGGATTAGAAATATATCAATATGCACTCTCACATGAAGTATTACTGCGACCACTTGGAAATGTAGTCTATTTTATGCCGCCATATATCATGAGTGAAGAAGAGTTACAAAAGATGACAGATGTCGCGTATGATGCCATTAAGAGTTTAAATAGATAGATGCATGTTTTAGATTGGATGCTTCCAGATGGAAGTGGTGTATCGTTTCTAAAATAAAATCGATATACTAATTTGCTTACGCCTGTGTTATTACTATCTTCCAAAAGTGAAGATTTTGAAAAGGCTGAAGCATTAGATTGTGGGGTTGATAATTATATGCAAAAACCTTTTTCAAATATTGAGTTATTGGCAAGAATCAGAGCAATTTTAAGACGTGAGGGGAGTCAAAAACAAAGTTTTCTTAGCGTCAAAAATCTTCAAGTTGACCTTTCAAAAACAGAAGTATTAGCTAATCGATTTGCTTTTAATGCTTTTAGGGCTTGATCAAACACAACTATCCTTTATCTGAATTTATAAAACTAATGATAGGAGATAAGTATGAATTTTTTATAAAAAATATACTTATTTGTAAATATGAAAATTAAATTAGTTAATTAATTTAAGGTTTTTTCTATATACTTATCATTGTTATAAAAATTTAAGGAGTGTTTATGAAGAAATTAGTTGTTTTTACAGGGGCAGTTGTTGCATATAGTTTATTAATGAGTGGGTGTGCTACGATGTTTAGCGGAAAGACTCAAAAAGTGAATTTATCGTCAACAAAACAGTATGCAATTGATATTGATGGAGTATCATACCAATCACCTTCAATTATTAGCTTGGATAAAGATGAGGAAGATAAAGTTGTTACAATTAAAGAGTGTAATAAAAAAATTATACTTAAAAGAGAAATTGAGCCAACATTTTGGATTAATATATTAGGTCTAGGTGCTTTTGGTTCAACTACGGATTATGCATCGAAATCAATGTGGAAGTATGATCAAGATAATTTACAAATAGATTGTAACTAGTATTGATATACTACTTTAAAAGGAGAAAGAGATTTATTTTTCTTCTTTTATTTATTTCCTCCCTTTTACATGCAAACTCTTTTGCTGAAAAACTTATAGCAGAAGTTCAAAACAAAAGGCTTTATCAAACAAAAATTTGGCAGAATTTAACACATTCAAATGATGGTTTTCCTTCTATTAATGATTCCTCATTTTTATTAAGCTACCCTAATTTTAGTTTAGAAAAAGAACTTATTGCAACTATAAAAGCTTTTAGAAAACCCCAAAAATTAAATGAAAAACATGCCATATGTCAATATCCTGCAAGGTTTTTTTGGTTACAAAAAGAGTTGGATTTTGAGAAAAAGAACTTTCCAATTCTAAAGTGTGAAAAATTTGATGAGTATCTTGCCGAAACTAACGCTGATAATATTGCTTTGGTATTTTCATCTGAAAATGTTACAAATCCTTCTAGTATGATGGGACATACTTTTTTTAAGATTTCTGGTAAAGAACCTGATGGTACAAATCGAGAACATGCCGTTTCATTTTTTACAGTTATTGATACAGTTAATATTCCTTGGTTAATAATTAAAAGTACGATGCTTGGAATGCAAGGATTTTTTTCATTATCACCCTACGTTGAACAGCTTCATAGTAACTTAATCATAGAAGAACGAAATATATGGGCATATGATTTAGATTTGAGTCCTGATGAAAAAAAATTACTCTATTATCATTTTTGGGAATTAAAAGATGTAAATCTAAAATATCTCTTTACAGGATTTAACTGTGCGACTATCATAGATGATATGTTATTTTTCTCATCAAAAAAAGTTACTGATACAAAGCGATTATGGATTACTCCTAAAGATTTGGTTAAAGAGACTCATAAATTAGGACTTATCAAAAGTACCAAATTAATACCATCAGATAAATGGTATATTAAAATGTTAGATGAAGAGTTAAATTATAAAAAAAAGAATGAGATATTCGAAATTTTTAATGATAAGAAGTATGAAAGATTTTTATCTTTTAATTTTTCAGAAGATAAAAAACAGAATATATTAGAAAAAGAGCTTATAACACATTATTCCCATTATTTATATGATAATAAAATGATAAGTCAAGAGAATTTAAAACAAATAAAACAAGAGAATGCTGACAGTGATGTCATTGACTTAAAAAATTATAAAAGCCCTATCAAAACATATGATGATAGTAAGCTAACAGTAGGTTATCTAAGAGACAATCAAGAAAATTTTTTAAAGTTTAGTTTTTTACCTGCATCGAATACTCTTTATGGCGATAATAGAGAATATTTTAGTGAAACGAGTATGAAAATATTTGAAATAAATATTTTGGCAAATAAAGATCAAGTAAAATTAGAGTCACTTGATCTTTATTCTATGAAATCATTAATCCCTAGAGACGTATTTACAAAAGGAATTTCATCACAATTTGAATTAAATTATGAAACTCATTATGATAAGAATATTGATAGTTATCAAGCATATAATTTATCTACGGGTATTGGGGTGACAAAAAAGATTGGCAATGATATCTTTGTATATTCTTTGTTTAATATAGGATTAGCATATGGTAAATCAGAATTTTATTCATATCTGTATCCTGAATTAGGATTTATGATTTATGAGTTGTTGAATATGAAAACAACAATACAATATAAATATCTATTTAATCAACATAATTCTAAAAATACCTATCACAATCTAGAACTTATACACTCTATATTTATCAATAAAGATATTAGCATGGAAATAGAGATTCAAAATCAATGGAGAGATAAATTAAAAAATGAGCGTTTTAATTTATCTTTTAATTACTATTTTTAGTATTACTTTGTAATAAAAAAAGGGGCTAGACTAGTTTAGAGGATTATTTCTAAAGATTTTTAACAATAATTTATATAAATCTTCACCTCTATGATTGAATCTAAATTCACACTCTTTAAGATGTAAATTGAAGTTCTTTTTATCCAGTCCGTGAAATTTCACTAATCTTATTTTAGCATAACTCCAGAAAGATTCAATTCCATTAATGTGAGAGTTACCTCTTACAAACTCATTTTTACCATGATGTACACGAAAGTGTTTATCATAGCCTACATCAACTAGCCCATGATAACCTCTCCATCCATCAGAATGAATTACACTATTAGGATCTACTTTGCCTCTAATAATCCCTTGCAATGTAGCTTTTGTAACATCTGGTACAATTTCAGTATAAACCTTACCTTCTCTTTTTAAAAGACCAAATACAATAGTTTTACCTCTTGCACCTCTTCCTCTTTTACCACGAACTCTACTGGCTCCAAAGTAAGACTCATCTACTTCGACTTCTCCACTCATAGGAGAATCTTTTTCACAGATATCTACAATTCTTTCTCTAAAAAGTATTAAATATCTATTGATTGTATTCCGATTTAGATTACTTAAATTTGCTATTTGTGTTGCACTTAAATCCTCAGAAAATAGCTTTACTATCTCTCTAAATTTTGACTCTGAAATGTGGCTAACTTTTATGTACTTGTTTTTCATCGATATAATCGTACCCCTTACGTACTTTATACCTGCTAAACTAGTCTAGCCCCTA
>JADGDK010000320.1 GCA_016744895.1 Campylobacterales bacterium
AGTGGAGACAGCCTTTATCGGTTATCAATACTCTTATTGCAACACTTAAAATTAAAAAAGAACTTGAAATGCTAAATGATCAAATAATAGATGAGTCCTATACAAAAATCGAAAATACAGTAAATTATTTATCTGAAACTATTGATGATTTTAGAAACTTTTTTAAGAAAAATAAAGAACTAAAAACACTTACTATTCAAGATATATTTGATAAATCAAATAATCTTTTACTCTCAGATATGGAAGTGTTTAACATAAAATATGTTGAAGATATTCAAGAAGATCTTATACTAACAACATTTCAAAATGAGTTAGTCCAAACAATTATAAATATCTTAAAAAATTCTATTGATGAATTTAAAGATAAAATAAAAGAAAATCAAAAAATTCTTGTTAAAGCATATGAAGTAGACACTCATATAATAATTGAGATAGAAGATAATGCTGGAGGCTGTCCCCCAGAGATACTTACTAAAGTTTTTGAGCCATACTTTTCTACAAAATCAAAAAATGGAACAGGACTTGGTCTTTACATGTCCAAAATAATTGTAGAAGAGCACTGTAATGG
>JADGDK010000321.1 GCA_016744895.1 Campylobacterales bacterium
GTGATAAACTCTTTGTTGCCCTCTTTACACACCATATTCCACTTAAAGACGTCCCTAGTAAAATCCAAACTAAAACACTCAAAGAGTTCATGACAACACTCTATACAGACATCAAAGAAGAGAAAATTGGCGTCTTAGGCTTAAATCCACACGCTGGTGATAATGGTGTTATTGGAGATGAAGAGAGAATCATAGAACAAGCTATAAGGGAAGCAAATGCAGAATTGATGGAAGATATTTTTGTAGGGCCACTTGTCCCAGACACTGCCTTTACAGGGGTGATGAGAGAAAAGATTAAATACTTTGTCTGTATGTATCATGATCAAGGGCTCATACCAACAAAAGCGCTCTATTTTGATGAAGGTATCAATGTCTCATTAAACCTACCAATCATTCGAACTTCTGTTGATCATGGTACTGCCTATGATAAAGCCTATCAGACAAAAAACCCTTCAACATTAAGCTATATTAATGCCGCAAAAGAAGCTGTCAAGCTAGGTATCAAAAGACAAAAATTTAAGATTTAAATAGCATAGAAGCGCCTTAAGAAGCGCTCTCCACATATG
>JADGDK010000322.1 GCA_016744895.1 Campylobacterales bacterium
GTACCTTCTCTTTTGAGATACGCGAGAGGTGTATCTAAGTTGTTGATCTCTTTTGGTGGAGTAAACTCTATATTTGACATCTTACTAATAAATCGAAAATGTAAATTGACATCCCCCTCCATAAAAAGAGGTTTGGGACGAGCTAAAAAATGTTTAAATGACTCTATGAAATCCAATAGGTCTAGTTTTGATATAATACTTTGCATAAAACATTATACCAAGCTCAATTAAAATTGACTACTTCTTTATACCAAAAACATCACTTTTGCAGCAATGACAATTGCTAATCCTAATACAATGACTAATTTATGAAAATGATGTTGCATAAAGTGACTTTTTTCTCCTTTAGTAAATTTCTTATAAAGATTATAGCCTACTCCACTAGCAATAATTAAAACTAAAATTACTTTGAATAATAGAATTTTTTGTAAACTACTCTCAAGATAACCTACTTCTGAATTCATATATTTTGACAACATCATTCCCCCCGTTAAAATAAGTGTTAAAAGGGTAAGAGGAAAGATTTTAAAACTCCTTCCTCCTAGCAGTTGATTGATTTTTTGT
>JADGDK010000323.1:0-322 GCA_016744895.1 Campylobacterales bacterium
CTATTGCATAGCCTGGTCTAAAAATCTTACAATTTTCTAAACCTTCAATTCTGTGTAAAGCATTTAACTGCACATCTAACGAAAGCGACGAGGAAAATCCATTCAAATAATATTCATTTGTATCAACTCCTTCTGGTTCTAAAAACAATTGATGCTTCTCTTTATCAGCAAAAGTTACAATTTTATCTTCAATACTTGGACAATATCTTGGACCTACTCCTTTAATTGTTCCGCTAAAAAGGGGTGAGTCTTTTAAGCCAAATTTCAATTGCTCGTGAACAAGTGGCGAAGTATAAACGATATAACAACTACGTTGCTTCAG
>JADGDK010000323.1:332-562 GCA_016744895.1 Campylobacterales bacterium
TAATTTAGAAAAATCAATCGATCTCCCATCAATCCTAGCAGGGGTTCCTGTTTTCATTCTTTGAACAGAAAATCCATTCTGCTTTAATTGCTCAGCCAAACCATAAGAAGCAGGCTCAGAAGCACGACCGCCTTTTACTTGACTTTTTCCAACGTGCATTAATCCATTTAAAAAAGTTCCATTAGTCAAAACAACAGTTTCAGAAAATATCTCAACACCTAAGTCTGTCT
>JADGDK010000324.1 GCA_016744895.1 Campylobacterales bacterium
TGCCAGAGCTTTTAATCAACCTCTCAATTCATGGGATGTTTCTAATGTCACAGGTATGTCAAAAATGTTTAGGGCAACTCCGTTTAATCAAAATATTGATTCATGGGATGTTTCTAATGTCAAATATATGAGCTATATGTTCGGAGCTACCACAGCTTTTAATCAACCTCTCAATTCATGGGATGTTTCTAATGTTACAGTGATGCAAGGAATGTTTGAGGGGGCTACAGTTTTCAATCAAGATATCAGTTCTTGGGATGTTTCTAGTGTGACAGATATGAGTGAAATGTTTGCTATGGCACATGATTTCAACCAAAACATAAGTTCATGGGATGTTTCTAATGTGACAGATATGAGTGAAATGTTTGATTACGCAAATAATTTCAACCAAGATATCAGTTCATGGGATGTTTCTAATGTTACTGATATGTCTAGCATGTTTTCTAGTGCATATAACTTTAACCAAGATATTAGCTCATGGGATGTATCTAATGTTACTGATATGAGTTACATGTTCATCAATTCAATTTTATCAGCCACTAACTACTCTGCTATCTTACAA
>JADGDK010000325.1 GCA_016744895.1 Campylobacterales bacterium
GATTAAAGGTTATCCTACAAATATGAGAGGTACAGATAAAAAGTTTTATGTTCTTTGTACTACGGGAAGTGATGATTATGGTAAAAATAGTTTTGTAGATAATGGTGATAAGACAATTACTGATAATGCAACTTCTCTAATGTGGGCAAAAGATGATGCACAATCTAGCGATTTTGAAAATGCAATTAGTATCTGTGAGAGTTCTACTACAGCAGGATATAGAGATTGGAGATTACCAAATGTAAAAGAGCTTCAAAGTATTGTTGATTATACAAAATCACCAGAGACTACAAACAGCCCTGCTATTGATTCTATATTTAATTCAACTTCATTGACAAATGAAGAGGGAGTATTAGATTGGGGATATTACTGGAGTAATACAACTCACGCAAGTTATGGTGGAAATGGTGTAAATGGAAGTTATGTATCATTTGGTAGAGGATTGGGAAGAATGAATGATGAGATTTTAGATGTTCATGGAGCAGGTGCACAAAGAAGTAATACTAAACAAAATTACAATGATAAAGGTTCAATAGTAGGGGTTGATGCAAGTGATGGTT
>JADGDK010000326.1 GCA_016744895.1 Campylobacterales bacterium
GGTCTTACTACTGCTTACTATCTTGCTGCAGATGGTGTTGAAGTTGATGTTTATGAAGAACTACCAGTTCTTGGTGGTGAGGTTACAGTTGGTGTTCCAGAATACCGTATGCCATGGGATAAATATCTTAAAGATATCGAATGTGTTAAAGATATGGGTGTGAATTTTATTATGAACCATAAAGTATCTGCAGACGATATGAGAAAATTTGAAACGGACTATGATGCAACTATGATTGCTTCTGGAACTAGGCTTTCAAAGAAAGTAAGATGTGATAATGAACGCCCTGAAATTCAAGGTTATTGGGGTGCAATTGATTTCCTTGACTGGGTAAATCTTTATGAAAAATTCGATATTAAAACACCTGAAGATAGACAAAAACAACAAATGCTTCCTGGAGACTTTGTTGATTTAACTGGTAAAACAGTTGCTTGTGTTGGTGGTGGTTTTACATCTATGGATGTTGTTCGTTGTGCAATTAGAGCGGGTGCTAAACGTGTCGTTATGCTTTACCGTCGTGATGAAAAAACTATCATCCGTAATACCACTTATGAAG
>JADGDK010000327.1 GCA_016744895.1 Campylobacterales bacterium
GTTCAATACTACAATCTAAAGTATTAATAATTTTTGCTCCATGATACTTAGTAGAAAAAGCAAATGAATCATTATTTAGCTTTGTAAATGATGTTATCTCTGAGCGAGCTTGCTGGCAATCATTGATTATTGGCATATAAAATTATAGGTAAAAAAAGTAGTTTTGAGGCTTAAGTGAGAGAAGAATGAGTCACATAGTGTGACTCAAAAGTTGATTAACAAGATGGTACGTTACCACTGTCATTAGCATATTCAAAGAAGAAATCATAGTAGTGATTAAGATATTTTTCTTTTAGGGCTTTATCTTTAACAGATGGACATATTTTCTTAAGTTCATCAGTAAATTTACCACTTTCTTTAAGACTTTCCCATTCACCTTGAGAATGTTGAGAAGCCATCTTAGCACCGTTCATATCACAAGCACCTTTAAGTTTTTTAAGATAAAGTTTTTGACCTTTTGCAACATCTGCATTTAGTGTAACAGAACTCATACCTAACATTAACATAGCAGCAAGTGCGATTTTTACAATTTTATTCATTGTTTCTCCTTTAAGAT
>JADGDK010000328.1 GCA_016744895.1 Campylobacterales bacterium
GAAATGATCTTGTAGGGAAACTTAAAGGCAATCCTCGTTATGCTCACTTTAATGAGCCTGATGCTTCATACCATGGTCTTGTGTATGTAGACATTCCATTACCTCCTTTTACACTTCGTACTCGTCTTGCCCTACTTCGTGATATCGGTGCTGTTTCTTCACCGTTTAACTCGTGGTTATTTATTCAAGGACTCGAGCATTTATCTCTAAGAATGCGTGAGCACTCATCAAATGCACTTAAACTTGCTACATTTTTAGAATCACATCCAAAGGTAAAAAAAGTAAACTATCCTGGATTAAAATCTAATTCAAATTATTATGTGTTAAATACTAACACAGCTTTATTTAAGAACCTCAACAAATCAATTAAAAATGAAAAAACAAATTATACCAAACTAGATCCACATTTAAATAAAATGAGGAAAGAATTTATGAGTCTTCAGTTTGATACAGATGGTGCATTTAACTATACCAATAGAATTATTAATGGAAAAAAAAGAACTATGCACGCTATTTCTGTGCATAATTTTTCTGATCATCGAACAAGGTAC
>JADGDK010000329.1 GCA_016744895.1 Campylobacterales bacterium
TTACAGACCTAAACCTAAAGCTTTATCCAATCTACCATCAAAATGAATAGCAAGTTGAGAGATTGTTAAGCTCCAGTTTCTTACTGGCATAGTCCATTTTTTTGAGGCATTTTTAATACCCATAAAAAGTAATTTCAATAAGCTATTATCGTTAGGAAAGCCACCTTTAGTTTTGGTTAACATTCTAAATTGTCTATGGACTGATTCAATGATATTAGTGGTGTAAATAACTTTTCTAATATCAGCAGGATATTTAAAATATACAGAGAGATTTTCCCATTTATTTCTCCAAGAAGTGAAGACGATAGGATATTTTTTACCCCATTTTTCTTCTAATTTATCTAATTCAATTTCAGCTTCTTCTTTTGTGAAAGCTTGATAGACTTTTTTCAGTTCTTTTGCAAATTGTTTTTGATAAGCTGAACCTACATAGCGAAGACTATTTCGAATTTGATGAACAATGCATAGTTGTACTTCAGTATCAGGAAATACAGAGTTTATAGCCTCTGGGAAGCCTTTTAAACCATCAACTGATGCTATGAGTATATC
>JADGDK010000032.1 GCA_016744895.1 Campylobacterales bacterium
AGATTATGAAGCCAGATTATTTAGAGAAAACTCTTGGAGCTCTATCGCTACATATCCTTTTAAAATTATTAATAGTACAACAACAATAAGTACAAGCCAAACAAGCTACACTCCACAAGAGAGAGTAGTAGTAAATTTTTCAGGAGTTGAGGGTAATCCAAATGATAGAATACATATCTTTTGGGCAGAGAACGAAAGTATATCAGAGAATTCTGTCAGATGGTCAAACTTAGAAACAAATGCTAATTCAGGTTCCGTAACTCTTCCTGCGTTATGGGATGAAATTCCTGAAGGAGATTATGAAGCCAGATTATTTAGAGAAAACTCTTGGAGCTCTATCGCTACATATCCTTTTAAAATTATTAATAGTAATGTTAGTTTACAAAAATATACAGGAATCAGAGTATCTGAGCCTGGTTTTGAACCGAGTTTTCCAACTAAAGATATGATTGAAAACTATGCTAGGTCTCATGCTAGCATTTTTGAAGATAGTACTCCCGCTGTGATTTTTACAATTGGACATTATTGGAGTGATGGAGGTAATGGTCAACCAGTTTGTCATCTTTCTTTTCCTGGTCAATCTGATGACACATCTATTTCGTTTCAAAATACGGATAAATATGATGACTATCTAAGCTATTTTGATCAAGTCGGTATCAAAGTATTTTTACAAATAGAAGCAGGAAATGCAGATGTTAACACTTTAATCAATCTAATCTTATCACACTATGGACATCATAGTTCTGTTGTAGGATTTGGTGTAGATGTAGAGTGGTATGAGTACGGTGAAGAAAATGATAATATAGGTGAAGCAGTTACTGATACTAAAGCACAAGAGTGGGAAAACCTAGTCAAGAGCTATAATTCTCAATATAAGCTATTTTTAAAACATTGGTTAATTGAAAAAATGCCTCAAAACTATCGAGGTAATATTATATTTGTTAATGATGGTCAACAGCATCAATCTCTTAGCGATATGATATCCTTTTTCAGACCTTGGATTGATCTATATAGTTCAACAAATGATGTATATTTCCAATATGGTTATGAAAGCGATCAATCATGGTGGAGTAATTATGAAAATCCCGCCTTGGAAATTGGAAATGCTATACGTTCTATAAATGATAATGCAGGATTATTTTGGGTGGATTTTACAATTGATGAGTTAAGTAACTAGTTTAGTACATCATTTATAATTAATTTGATAAAACTCTGTCAAATCACCGCGAAAGTAGTCTTTTTTGAGATGCTTGATCTCTGGATAGTTTTGAAATACTTCATTATAGATAGGAGCTCTATAGACAATATAGAGCTCTCTATTTAGGTTTTTGCTCTGTGCTATAATTTTAGGTAAAACTTGTTCAAACACACTTTTGTGAAATGGATTTAAAAAGTAAAGTACCCTTGCATCATTTGGGATCGCAAAATCTACAGCATCACTATGTATTACATGGGTATCTTTGATCTTGAGCTTTTTTATATTTTTAGTAGCAATTTCACAAAGTTCTTTTGCAAATTCAACACCTATACAGTGTTTAAAACCATAGTTTTTAGCAAAAATAATCAGTTTTCCTTTGCCACTTCCATAATCTACAAATATACCATCTAATACACTCTCATCAAAGTCAACTAAAGTATCTAATACATGCGTAACTGTATGCTCTGCCGATGATCCACATATAGTACCTAAGTTTTTATTCTCCCCTTTGATTGTCAAATGATCAAGTTCTTGCATATTAAAATCTACACCAATAATTTTATAATAGAGATTTTTAATAATTTTTGTAAATGTTGTTTGAATTCCATCAGATTTGAGTTTATGAAAAACGACTGAGATAGCGAAAAAAGTGCCTTTTTGGTTATTTATCATTAAAATATTTTGATCTTCTTTCATCGTATCTTTTGTCCAATCCACTGCGGTGATGTTTGTAAGATCAAATTGACTGGATGGTAACGATATGAAAGTGTTAAAAAGTTGCTCTTAAATTGCCAATAATAGAAAATATAAAGATAGGTTTTCTCTTCTTCAATTTTGACACGTGAGTTAGAGTAAAAATACCCATCATATTTTAAGGTTCTATCTATCTCATCTAAGTACATTTGTGCATACTGTTGTGGCATCTCCGCAATTGACCCAGTTGCGATATAGAGATCAACAAACTCATCTGGTAAAGATTGAATACACCAGGTTGGTAAAATGATAAAATCATACTCCTTCACAAGCTTAGGAAATTCATCAAGTCTTTGCGCAATATCCTGATAAGTAGCAATTTTTTTATGAGGAAAGGCATATTGTAAAAAGTACGCACCAAAACATGCCATTTCATTAAGTTCCACTAAGATATAGCAACTGTTGGGGATATATGTAGAGGTAAAACGTCCCATATGTCCAAAACCTCCACCAATATCTACAATAACTTTACGTTTTTCAACAGAAAGAGGAATATGCTGTTTTATCTCTGACATCACTGAAGCGAGATAAATAATACGATCAGTTAATCGTTGTCCTCGATAGACAGGTGTTTTAATATTACCTGCATAACTTTCACTGATAGCTCCTAAGATATTAGGATCTATGAAGTTAGAAAAACGATGATATTCCATTACTAAGTCGATTGATTTTAGATAAGATTTAAAATAACCAAACTCATCATTAAGTACTTCAAAATGGTCTATAAGGATATTTGCCGTTGAAGATTTATCTCTTCTAAAATTAATGATTTTATCTTCAATGATGTGATCATTTTGATCAAAGTAAGCCTCTTTAAACTCTTTAACATGCTGTTCCCAAATGTACTCTTTATCAATATTAAGAGGATCATTTTGATAACTCAAAGTATAAGATACTGAAATTTTCTTTAAAAATTCTTTTGCTACTTTGGTTTCTTGAAGTTCAACTAAAGGAGGTTTTGGCCACATGATCTCATGTGAGCCTTGTTCATAAGTTGTTATTGGACTATATACATCATAACCCTCTAAAAGAATTGATTTGGAAAATAGTTTTCCTTTTGTAAGCAATGCTATAATCTCTTTAATAGCAAAAAGTGTACGTCCTAAAGTATTAAAATAAAGCGTATGTGTAATTTCATTACGTACCATAGGTGCTTTTTTATAAAAAAAACGAGAACTTTTCGTATAAAGTAAAAAGTCTAACAGTTGATATGGAAAGCGCTTAATAAACCAAACTCGGTTTAAGCACCATTTTAAAAGTATTATAAGATTTTTCATTTAATAGCTAAGAAACCTTCAAAGTTCATATACTTTTGTACTGTAATTACATCTTCAAAACCTGCTCTTTTTAACATATCAAGATTACCCTGTGTTGAAAATGGTTCAAGTACCCCTTTTAAACTTTTTGCTTTTGACATAATCTCTTCTGCACTATATCCTTGTTTCATTTTATACTCATGATAGAGATTGGTAATGATATCTTGAAATCTAGCATCATTAGCTCGTACTTTTTCATATATAATAAATGCACCACCCCAATTTAGCGAGTTATAAATACTGTTTATCAGTTCTTGGCGTAGTTTAGGATGAATAAATTGTACCGTATAGTAGGAAATAATAAGATCTGAAGATTCATAATTTAGGGTATTAACATCTTCACAAATAAATGAAAGATTGTGATTTTGATAGAGTTGATTTGCTTTTTTAACCATATCTTTTTCAAGTTCTATACCAATAAAACGCGTATCACGAAAATCATGACGCTGTGCAAGCTTAGAGAGTAGGGTACCAGCAGAAGAACCTAATTCATAACAAACAGAATCATTTTTAATAAAATAATCACTAAGGTTTAAGATCAGTTCATGTCCTTCTTGATAAAGTGGTACTGACTTAGCAACGTGCTCTTCAAAATGTTCTACCATATCACCGTTAAATTTCCAATTTGCATTTTGTGCATCAATATTATCACCTGTTTTATTCATCTTTTAGCTCCATAATATTTTAGGTTTATTAATTGTAAAGAGTATCGTCTAAATAACGACTTACTTTAGATTATTTAGACTATAATGGTCTAAAATTAGAGAAGTTGTATGATGAGATATTTTATAATAATTTTGATAATCATTATTTTTATATTTGAGGGAGTACTACGTTTTATTTTCCATCTAAACCAAGAAGTATTATATGATGAAAGTAAAGATTATGAATATTTATATCAACCTA
Source organism: Campylobacterales bacterium (assembly GCA_016744895.1). Classification (GTDB taxonomy): domain Bacteria; phylum Campylobacterota; class Campylobacteria; order Campylobacterales; family QNZT01; genus SZUA-1433. Next base: position 4,174 of record JADGDK010000032.1, read on the forward strand.
ATCAAAATATAAAACGTTTTGGTAATACATTTATAACTAATACCCATGCTATGCGAAATGGAGCATTGAGAAAAGATGCTAAAAAAATACTTTTTTTTGGAGATAGTGTCTTGACAGGTGGTATTATGAGTTCGCATGAAGATTTAGCAACCACATTGTTACAAATTAATGTAGAAAAAGTATTAGACGAAAAAATTGATATTTTAAATATTGCCTCACCAAGTTGGGGTGTTGACAATGCATTTAGTTATCTTAAAAAACATGGTGACTTTAACGCAAGTACAATTGTTTTATTCTATAGCTCACATGATGCGTATGATACGATGACATTTCATAAAATAGTAGGTAAACATCCAAGATACCCAACTATACAACCTTGTTGTGCACTTCACTCTGTGTATAGACGGTATATCGCACCACATCTTAGAAACTGGTTCAAATCACAAAGTACAGATAAAAATGCACTTTTACAAATTACCACCGCATCCTTATTTAGCACAGGATGGAAAGATTTTATCACTTATTGTAAAACACATAAAATTCCTCTAATAGTTGTATTGCATCCAACTGTGAATGAAATTCAAGCAGGTAGTTACAACAAAAATGGACTAGAGATCATTGAGCTCTTACAAAAGCATCAAGTAGAATATATTAAAGAACTTGATTTTAAACCTCTAAGCTCTTATTATCGTGAAGACGGGATGGGCATACATTATAATAATAAAGGACAAAAATTTTTATTTGAACTTTTAAAGCCTATTATTTTAGATAAGGTCAAGTAAAATATGATAAAACTTATATCTCTTGGATTATCTCTTTTTTTTACAACATACGCTTTAGCACAAGATCAAATAGATAGCCAATATTTATATCAATATCAAACCGTACTACAGATGAAGCAATTCAAAGTAGATAAACATACAACAATTGTTGTAACGAATTTAAAAAAAAATAAAATACTTATCAATACACTAGGTCAACCATTATATATAGATCATGCAAATAAAAAACTACAAATTTCATATAAAGTACTACAAAAACAGGGTGGATTTGATATTGTTTATACTATAAATAACAAAACTAGATATCCTCAACTTTTACCAGACTTTCAAATTCCTGGTATCCATTTAAAAGATACAAATACCTTAGATGTACTTAATGCCAATACAAAACTTTATATGCAACATTATCAAGTTTCAAAGTCAGAACCTTTCATTGCTGTTTCTGCTCTTCAAAAAGTAAATAGTACTGGTAAAAAAGAAACCTTTGAGTGCTATTATGCTGCTGATACCTTATCACCATATGCACCAGTGATTGTAGCAAAAGATAAGGATTTTGCAATTGGTTCATCACTCAATTATCCTCTTTTAAATTATGAAAATGCAACACCCCATAGGGGAAAAAGAGGAGTACAAATGGGTAAGCTTTACCCAAAGATGCGTATATATAAGGATTTGGAGTATTGGAGATTTCATTATTCATTTGCAAAAAAGGGTAAATTAAAGTCACATATTGGTTCTGGAGAAACATTTATATTTACATTACCTGTAAGACTTTCTACAGAAAAGAACTGGATATTTACTTTAGCACCATATAAGCATTTTCTACATCAAAACTATACTTCTAGCAGATCTACTAAAAAAGATGTAAAACCAATTTTAGGTGTAAATTTTGCATTTTATGGTGATAGTATCACTCCAAAAAGTCCTAGAGGATGGGCTTGGGCTCTTGAAAATGTTGATAAAGATGGGAAATCTTTTATGCCTCTTCAAGAGATTAGTATAGGCTTGAGTGATATTATGCAACAAAAAGGGTATGAAAGAATACTTTTTTATGCATTCTCTGGTGTGTATAATACATTAAAAAGTCCACATTTAAATGAAGAATTACCTTTTCAGATTCTAACCAATTTAGAAGTCAATATGCAAAAAGAGTTATCATCATCTTTAGCTATTTTCTTTAAGCGTAAACAACAATATGGTTTTTGGTGGGGAATTGCTAGCATGATGCCTATTGATAAGTATGATAAAGTCATTGATAATGGACAATGGTTACCTTATAAGGATATCCCTTTTGATTTTCAAAATTCTGTACATAAAAAATATGCATATAGGCAATTACATGAAGTAAAAAAACATCATGTGAGCTCATTAACACTTGATGCTTATGTACGAATGGAAGAAAAACAGAGAATTCATTGGTTAACACAAATGCGTGACTATTTAAAAGAGGTTAATTTTATAGTCGAACAACAAATAGACTTTATGCATATTTATGCAGGGATAATTCTACAGCCTGAAAATTTACTCTATAATAGAGATGAATTAACATCGCAAATGTTAACACAGCCTCCTTTATTAGCACACTACTTAAATCCAAATCAAGAGATACAAGTTTGGCTACAACAAAAAGCCGCGGGTACTTATGAGCATGAATACATTCGTAAACTTGTAACTTGGGGATATACACCTATTGTGATGATGTATGATAGTCCTCAATTTAACCATAATGAATTAAATGTTACTAAACGAATTTTAGATAATGTAAAAGAATTTATCTCTGTGAAATCGTTAAATAACAAAAGTATATTACCTTGTTTTGATGGTAAAGATAACGATGGAGATGGTAAAACAGATTGGCCATATGATGAGACCTGTTTATTGTCTTGGGCACAAGAATAAGCTTATGCTAGCTTCTCGCTTACTTCTGTCATCGTTAAGCTCCTAAAACCGTATTGTAATTCTAAAATCTTATAATGTTCAAGTATCAGCGTTAAAAAAGCAATATTTTCTTGGGTATTGACACCAAAATTATGTGGATGCCACCAAAGATGAAAAAGTTCACCATTTTTTGCAGCATAGGTCATTGCATCTGTGATACGTTTTAATCGTAAAGTATCTAAAAAAGCAAGTTTAGCAGAGTAGGGGCGTAAAAAACGACTTGCTGGTATATTGTAAGGTGTCTGTTTTGCAATTTCAACTAGTTTATAAGTATGATATCCAGAAACATTGACATAAGAGTCCAAGATACGAAGAGCGCGTTTTAAAGGTGTCTTTTTCTGTTCTTCCGTAGCTGCATCATAAATCCACCCTTTCTCATTTCCACGGTAACTTGTGATACCAACTTTTTCAATAACTCCAAGATAAGATTCATTATATTGGTTTCTAGGAAAAACTAAAGAGGTAAGTTTAATCTCTTTCTCATCTGCAATTTTTTTACAAGCTTCAAGATCTGCATAAAAAGAGATTTCATCCTGACCCTCTTCAAGGCAGTAGTAGTGTGAGAAAGTATGCGTTGCCATCTCTTGATTTGGATATGAGATAATAAGGTCTATACTTTTTGGTGCAAAATGGTAGGCATTTTTGATAGGATTTTGCTCCATGTAACTATAGAGGTTAATCTCATCATTTTTATATGCAGGCAGTTTTGCAGGATAATTTCTTTTTAACTCTTCACTATCTTTGTAAAAAAGAAATCCAATCGTCGCCCATGTGACATGCATTTGATACTTATTAAAAAGTGTTAACATCTCTTCTACAGCTTTTGGGGTACCATCAAGATGTGAAGAATACCCCTCAACACTTATAACATCACGCATACCCCAATAGAGTTCAAAATCTAAAGAAATTACAAAAACACCACTCATTGCTACTCCAAATATCTAAATTATATGAGTATATCGTCTTTTTTTCATTATCTTAACGATGCCGTCTTCTACTTCTTCTATGTGATTTATCTCTATCCCTATCTTTATAACTTTTTTCATGCTCTCTTTTAGGTTTTTGCACCATCAATTTTTTTGACTTCAAAGAGTTTTGACAAAAATGATTTACACGACTTCTGGAAGCTTCTGCAATTGCACCATCTGGAAAAAGTTCAGGCAGTTTATAGGCAATCCAAAGATAAAGGCTAATTTTTTTCACTTCATCTTCTGCTTGGAGCATCTCTTTTTCACTTCTTGCAGTTTTTGAAATTGTAATGGAGGGTTTATATTTAACCACTTTACCGTTTATAATTGCATTGACATAGTGAAAATAAGCTCTTTTAATAAGTGGTGATCTTGTATTCACTGGGGCTTGTACAAGCATATATTTATCTTCAAGCGTGAGTTCTTTTTTATCATCAATCAGTTTCGCTAACTCTTTCATATAACCAATGTTTGCCGATACAAATGGTCCTGTAAAATTCATATGTCTTGAGAAATAATCAAGTATCTTATAAAGATTTTGTGTTTTTAAATGTTCTGAAAGAGAGAGAATTTGAGCCGTACTCGCTTTTACAGCAAACGGCGGCTTAATCGTATGCAGTGATGCGTGAAATTCACTTTGTATGTGTCTTAGTACTTTTTTACTTGTTGCTCCTATATAACCATTATCATGATGACCATATCTTCCAGCACGTCCTGCAATTTGAATAATTTCATTGGGTGTAAGAGGGCGATTACTAATTCCATCAAATTTAGAATCTGTTGTAAAAAGTAGTGTTTTTATAGGTAAATTTAACCCCATCGCAATGGCATCCGTAGCCACAAGTACTGAACTTTCTCCTTCTCTAAAACGCCTCGCTTCCTCTTTTCGAACCTCTGGAGAGAGATTTCCATAGATAACAGAGACCTTATGTTGCTTAGAGAGTCTATTTTTAATTTTTAATACCTCAGAACGACTAAAAGCAATCAGTGCCGTACCTCGTGAAATTTCAGCTAAAGGAGTAGCTTGATGTAAAATTTCCAAAGGATTTTTTCTCTTAAATTTTACAACTTCTAAATCCTCGTCTAAATACTCAGCAATCTTTTTAATTGCATCAAGCGCATTGACACTTCCTGTCATGATCACTTTTGAAGCAGGAGCACCAACAATAGCATTAACCCATGCCCAACCACGATCTACATCTTCTACCATTTGAACTTCATCAATAACACAGACATCAGACTCATAGTTGAAATTGACCATCTCGATAGTAGAACAAATATGCCCAGCATCTTCATCAATTTTCTCCTCTTCACCAGTGATAAGAGAAGTTGCAACCTCTTTCGAAATCAAGTATTCATAGTTTTCAAGTGCTAATAGCCTTAACGGCGCTAAATAGACACCACAATCAGCTTCCATAAGCTCTTGCATTGCTGCATAGGTTTTACCACTATTGGTAGGTCCTACAAAAAAATAAAGTTTTCGTTTTTGCTCTCGTGCGACGGGGTAGAGTGATTTCAGATCACAGTTTAAAAGTGCGTGTAGTTTGTCTTGCCATGTTTGATTATTCATAAGATATGATAGCTAAAGATTATGAAGTTTTACACAAGAGCTTTACACTCTTGTGTAAAAAAGTTTTAGATAAGCATCCCTTTGAGCATAAAAAAGATCAGTGCAGATATAATAGCAGCGGCTGGAACTGTGATAACCCAAGCTGCAATAATTTTTTTTACCGCTTCACGTTTAACATATTTAATCTTCTCAGTAGATTTTAGTGCCTTCTTAGCCTCTTTAACTTTATCTTCTTCATCATCAATCATTTTATAAAGATTTACAATTCTTTTATAATCTTCTTTCCCTTTTTTCTCTTTAGCTTCAATCGTCTCAAGTTCACCATGATAAGCTTTTAAAGTTCGCTCTTCATCTTCAAGAATTTCTTTTTCACTTTCAATAATTGCTTTTTCATCATAGTTATCTAACCACTCTCTTAAAAAGCCCACACCAAAGATACCACCTACAGCAATATGAGTAGAACTTACAGGAAGTCCCAGTTGACTTGCTATGATAACCGTAATAGCTGCTGCCATAGCAACAGAAAAAGCTCTCATTTGATCAAGTTCGGTAATTTCACTACCCACAGTTCTAATAAGTTTTGGACCATACAAAGCTAATCCTACAGCAATACCGATCGCTCCAACTGCCATTACCCAAATTGGTATCTCTGCTTTTGAAGAGATACCACCACTCATAACCGCATCACTGATAGCAGCTAATGGTCCTATAGCATTAGCAACGTCATTCGCACCATGTGCAAAACTTAAAAGCGCCGCTGCAAAGATAAGAGGAATCGTAAAAAGTGAATTTACTGATTTACGATTATTTTCTAGTGTACTACTGGCCTTCGAAACACTTTGTTTAACAATAAAATAGATGATAAGAGCCACAATAATTCCTAAAATTGAGGCAACAATAAAAGATGGTTTTTTCTCATCTGGAAGAAATCCTACAACATCAACAATGGTAGGCCAAACTTTTTTCAAACCTTTTAACGTAAGATACGTTACAAATGCCCATGACATAATAGCAACGTAAATAGGTACCCATTTTTTTGCAGCAGGGATACGATCCTCTTGAAATACAATTGTTTTTTTAATGGCAAATAAAAATCCAGCAGCAATTAAACCACCTAAAACTGGTGATATAACCCAAGATGCAGCAATTTTACCCATAGTACCCCAAGCAACAATTGAAAAACCAGCTGCTGCAATTCCAGCACCCATTACACCACCAACAATAGAATGTGTTGTAGAGACAGGAGCTTTCATCATAGTTGCAAAATTTAACCATAAAGCAGCCGCAAGGAGGGCAGCCATCATCGCCCAGATAAAAAGATCAGTATTACCTCCAAAAGCACCAATATCTATAATACCTTTTTTAATGGTTTTAACAACATCTCCACCAGCGATAAATGCACCCCCAGCTTCAAAAATAACTGCAATGGTAATTGCACCACCCATAGTGAGTGCTTTACTTCCAACAGCAGGACCTACATTGTTTGCAACATCATTGGCTCCGATATTCATCGCCATATAGGCACCAAAAAGTGCTGCTATGGCTAAAAATGTATTATTAGGGATATCTCCTGTTGTAGAAAAGCTGTATACCAGTACCGCAGCCATAAAAACAAGTGCTAAACCTATCTTTATAAAATCAACCCCACTAGACTTGATTGCCTTTTTCTGCATCTTCTTGACTGTCTGTATTTCCATTTGTTGTTTGCCTCACCTTTTGAAAGTTTATATCTAATTCTACTCCTATTATTCTTTAAAGTTTGAGCAATATTACAGATTTATTATAATTTAGTTACATTTTTTTATGAATTGAGTTTTTCTAGAATTTTTTCTGCTTTTTGGATATGTAAAGAGATAATTTCAAGCTCTTCAATTAACTCTTTTTGCTTTGAGTTTTTCTTAAGATTTTGGCTAATTTCATCATGTTTTAATTTTAGTTTTTCTAAAAGGATTGCAACTGATTTTTTTTTACCTTTTTTCTCAAAGTCATGTAGTCCCAAATACGCTTTCACACTTTTAATAAACTCTTTTACTTTCACTACAAATCCTTTTTTTCTAAAATTAACTCAATATCCTCATCATTCATATGCATCTCTTCATTAAGATTTTTGAGGTGTCCACTTCTATCAATAAACAATACTTCAGCCATAGCAATTAAGTTTTTACTGATATTGTAGGCATAAGTACTGTCATTCATCAATGAAGTAGCCATCTCATTGCTAATTAATTGGTTACGAATTAGTTTATCCAAAGTACCATTAGCAACAATGTCATATCTTTTCATATGTATTTTAGCTTTAGAAAGTAACAAAATGATTACATCTTCTTCTTTACTCTTTTCAATACGATTTATAGTTCGAAGTAATTCCGCTAATCCTATTTTTATTTTGTTATACTCTGCCTTAATATGTTTGTTTGAATTTGTTGTATATTTAATAAGATTTTTTTGTAAATGTTTGGTATCTTTAACTGCTTCAACGATATCGCGATTTGCTAATTTTATCTTGTATAACTCCTCTATATAAATAGGAGACATATGAGATTGTGCTTTTGTAGAAAAATCTATAATTTCTCCATAAATACCTTTTATCTTTCGACTGTAATATTCATCAATATTGATAGGCTTATCACTATATGCAATGGTAATGACTTTATCTAACTCCATCGTTGAAAGGATATTGCCTTTTTTGAGGTTTAAACCTCTTGAGATAATTGTAAATGCATTTTTATAAAGATTTTTACTCTCTTTTATGATAGCAGCCATTGAAGTTGAGGGAAGGGCTAATACTGAATCATTAAGATACTTTGCCTGAGCGACACTTTTTCCTCTTTTTGCAGGTTCTGCTTTAAGAGCATGCTCAAGAAACTTTACAAGTTTTCCTATAAATGGAACCATGACAATAACACCTATAAAATTAAATATTGTATGAAAAACTGCAAGTTTCAAAGTATAATCATCATCTGCAATACCAACATGACTGCTAATCCAATCCACAGTATAAACCAAATGATGTATAAATACAATAGCTATCAAACCCGTAACAAAATTAAAAATTAGATGCGCACCAGCAAGACGTTTTCCTTCAATATTGGCACTCATAGATCCAATAATTGCTGTGATTGTAGTACCAACATTTGCACCAATAGCAAGTGCCAATGCATTTTCATAAGTAATTTGCCCTACTGATAAAGCTGTAATGATAAGCACAAGCGTAGCATGTGAAGATTGCATCACCACTGTGGCAAAAATACCAATACCCGTAAAAATAAAAAGCCCTTTAAATCCAGAAACAGCAAATGAAGCTAAATCAATTGTATTTTTGAATGCTTCAAATCCATCTTTCATATAGTGAATCCCTAAAAACAAAAATCCAAGACCTGCAAGAATATATCCAATACCTTTAAGAGATTTACTTTTTTGAAAGATAAAAATGACACCAAAAACTAACATTGGCATAGCATAAGCTGATATTTTGACCTTAAGACCAAGCCCCGCAACCAGCCAAGCGCCAGTAGTTGTACCGATATTGGCTCCAAATATAATACCAATTCCTTGTGCTAAACCAATTAATCCCGCACTTAAAAATGAGATAGTAAGTACAGAGACAAGAGAACTTGACTGCATAATAGTAGTTGAGAGTACTCCAAAGCCAATACTTTTATAGGTTTTATCTGTAGACTTATGCAATAATCGTTCTAGTTTGCCACCAGAAAATGCCTTAAAACCCTCTTCCAAAGATAACATCCCAAATAAGAAGATTGCAACTCCAGCAGAAATTTCTTTAAAATCTGGACTAATCCAGAAACCATAGGCTAAAACTATTAATATAGTAGGTAAAAATATTCTTCTTAACAAAAAACAGTTCCTTTCTTAAATATGCCTTTCATGTTACAACTATTTATCTTTTTGTAAGCATTATGTAACCGTTTTGTAATCAATTTGTAATATAATTTCCACAATTCAAATTTAAGGGAAAAAATGAAAAAAGTTTTATTATCACTAACAGCCGCAGCCGTAATGTCAAGTTCTGCTATTGCAGGAGGATCAATCATAAAATCAAAAGTACCTGTATTAAAATTTTCAGGAAAACACTATCTTGGTTTTGTATCAAATGATGATGAAAACAAATTTGAAACAAGAAGAAACTACTTACAAGTAAAAGCATACTTTGAAGAAGATCCAAAAAGTTATTTTAGAATTACACTAGATACACATCATGTAGATGATTCAAAATTTAGTCTTGATGATAAAACATATGGTAAAGATTTAGATGGTACATGGAATGTAAGACTTAAATATGCATATCTTTATTTAGATGATGTTTTACCTTTTACAGGTGTTGAAATGGGTCAAGCGCACCGTCCATGGATTGATTATGAGGAGCATGGTGGATGGAATTATAGATCAATTTCAAAAGTTTTTGTTGAAGCCAGTAATGGAGCTCACCTCACAAACTCAGCAGACCTTGGTGTAAATTTTAAAACAAAAATGGAGAACTTCTCAAGTGAGTTAGGTGTATTTAATGGTGAAGGATATCATGGAGAAGAAGATGGGGAAGGGCTTTCAGCAGAATGGAGACTAACTTACCACGCACTTGGTGGAGGTACACATAAATCAAAAGCTAAAAATACTTATGCAAATATCTCATTTTTAGGTCAGCAAAATATGGATAGTAATAAACATAAGAATGAAGATTTAAACTGGATGGGTGTTCACGCTGTTTATAATCAACCAGAATTTTTACTTGCAGCACAATTCATCACTACAAATGATGCAAATAAAGCATATGCAGGAGAAGGATACTCAGTCAATGGTGAGTATCGTTTGATGCCAAAATGGAATCTTATCGGTAGATATGACGCTTTTGAAATGGATGAAGATGCACTAGAAAAGACTAGAACAATTGCTGGTGTAACTTACAAATATAATAAAAATGTTGAATTTATTGCAAATGTGTTAACTGAAGAGGTTGGTAATGAAGACGATACCGCTTTAATGTTAACTGCTGAAATCAACTGGTAAGATCCAAAATTTTAACTCCTTTTTGAAACACACTTAAACGCTTTGGGTGTGTTTCACACCTTTGCTTCATTTTATTAAATAAATTATTCGCTCTCTACCTCTTTAAGTGTTTGTAAATAATCCAAATAATCCTCGGCTTTCATATAGCCGGGGAGTTCATCAATAATTTCAGTACCATCACTTGATAAGATTATTGTAGTAGGGTAATATTTAATTTCTATATTTGAAGGTACATTTCCTAGACACTTTCTTAGTCTCTGCACGTGATAATTCTTTTTAAGTTGGTTTAAATTAGCTTCATTATCAAATACTTCTCTATCCATTTTGATGCACCACGGGCAATTTTTCATCTCAACATAGAGTAAAATCATCTTCCCATACTTTGTATTTTCACTAGAAAATAGTAGACTTGAACACAAAAATATAAATAGTATTACTCTTTTCAAGATAACTCCAATGATTCATTTTTTACTATTGTACACAATATTATTTAAACTATTATGCTAAAATAATAGTTTAAATTCTTCAGGAGTTTCATGGAACAGCTTTTATTAATCTCAATAGCAACAATTTTGATCGCAACAATTTTGAATGTATTATTAAAAAAATTTGATATTCCAACTATTATTGGATACATATTTGCAGGTCTCGTTATAAACTATATGTTTGATTTAATGAGTATGAACAAAGAAGTACTTTCACATATCGGCGAATTTGGAATTGTATTTTTAATGTTTACAATTGGTCTTGAATTCTCTATCAATCACTTAAATAGTATGAAAAAAGAGGTATTTTTATATGGTACCCTCCAAGTAATGCTAAGTGGATTATTCTTTACAATGTTAGCAATGTTTTTACTAGATATTGAAACAAAAACTGCCATAATATTAGGTTTTGCACTCTCTCTTTCTTCAACTGCTATCGTTTTAAAAATGCTTCAAGAACGTAATGATACGCATAGTAGTTATGGTCGTGTAACACTTGGTATTTTACTTTTTCAAGATCTTGCTGTCATCCCAATTCTTTTAATGATCTCTATTTTTACTTCAAATAGTGACTCAATATCTTTACTGCTTCTCAAAACATTAGGATCTGCAATAATTGTCTTTTTTATTCTTTTTGTGGGTGGAAAAGTACTTTTAAATAGATTTTTTAATTGGATCATGACAACAAATTCTGAAGAGATATTTTTAGTTTCAGTTCTTTTTATAGTAATGAGTTCTTCTTTTGTTGCACATAGTTTTGGATTTTCGTACTCATTAGGTGCATTTATCGCTGGTATGACAATTGCAGAAACAAAATATAAGTATCGTATTGAAGCAGATTTGATACCTTTTCGAGATATCCTTCTTGGAGTCTTTTTTGTGACAATTGGGATGCAGATTGATCTCGGTACAATTTTAAGTTATGGCCATATTATCATCATTCTTTTAGTTTCTATCATGTCATTTAAGGCCTTAATTATATTTGGGATTTTGCGCGTTTGGATTCAAAAGAGAACCTCATTAAAAACAGCACTTGCACTCTTTCAAGTGGGTGAGTTTTCATTAGCAATTTTAGCCCTAGCACACAATAACAGCCTCATCAGTGATGCCCATAATCAAATTTTAATTATTACCATTGTACTTTCAATGATTATCACCCCATTTGTGCTTAAAAATATTAAAAAAATAGTAGATCGCTTCTCTCCAGAACCAGAAACTGCCTATGAGAGTATCGCATCATCAGGGTACAAAAATCATATCATTATCTGTGGATATGGACCACTCGGACAGACCATGGCAAGTCACTTTAAATATTTGGGGCTTAGTTACATCATACTCGAACATGATATTCAACTTGTGAAACTAGGAAAGAGCAATGATGAACCTATCATCTTGGCAAATGCAATGCAAACACAGACACTTGAAGCTGTAGATATAAGGGATGCATTTGCAGTGATTATTGCTATAGACAATGCCGTAAAACTCCGTCTCACATGTGAAGCCATCAGCAATATTGACTCAAGTATCAATACCGTTGTAAAAGTTAAAAATGAGAGCCATAAAAAGATCATAGAAGGTTTTAAAATTAACCACATTATCAATCAAAGTGATGAAATGGCAAAAATTTTAACAAAGGAAGTGCTCAATTGCGAAATAAAAAATTCATAATATTTGATATGGATGGCACGTTGATAGACAGTTCATCTGTCATCGCAAATTCGATCAATCATGTTAGAAGTAAACTGTCATTAGAACCTATGCCGCAAAAACAAATCGTAGCTTGTATCAATAATTCAAATATACATGCACCTAGTTTTTTTTACGAAGCACCACACTTTAGTAAAGAACATGAACAATGGTTTCAAGAATACTATACCGATCATCATCATATTGATACTACACTTTATAATGGAGTAGGGAAGCTTTTAAAGAGGCTACGTAATTCACATAGCTTATCTATAGCTACCAATGCTTATAAGCTTTCAGCAATGCAGACACTCAATGTCAATAATATAAGTAACTATTTTGATATCATAATGTGTGCTGATGAAGTTAAAAATGCAAAACCTCATCGTGAAATGCTAGATGTCATTGTAGATCATTATGGTGCAGATCGTGATAAATTTGTAGTCATTGGCGATGGTGAACGCGATATCATGGCTGCAGATCATGCAGGTATAGACTCGATTTTAGTGGATTGGGGTTTTAGTGATCATAGTGAAGCTGTGAGAAGTGTTGGAGAATTAGAAGAGATACTCTTCTAATTCAAAACAATTAATAACTATAAGATGCACCTATAGTAAATAGTGTAGCTGACGCATCTGTAAAACGCCCATTAATATCATCATTAACTACAGTTCGCTCATCCTTCTCATCATAGAGGACACTTGCACCTAGTGTAATTTGATCACTATATTTATATTTTATACCAGCAGAGTAGAGCATTGCATCTGAATCTGGTAACTCAAATCCTATAGTCTCCTCAGGTGCAGGGTTTTCATCTGTTGCTAATGCTCCCATAAGGGTAATTTTATCATTTAACTGATGTGTCACACCCAAACGATAAGAATCTGTATCTTCCCAATTTCTTGCTTTAGGATCATCAAATGCAGCTTTTAAAATTGCAAGTGGAACATCACTCGCAAATTCAAAATCAAGGTTTTTGTATTCAGACCACATTGTTTTATCATACACTAATTCAACAACCGTAGAGCCAAAATCATACGCAACGGCAAGTGCTGCAACTGCTGGTAATGGTACCGTAACACTCGCTCCACCATCATAATAAACATCTCCATTAAGATGCAATTTTGCATTACCTTCTTCTGTAATATCTACATTAGAACGATATGTTGCAGCAAAAGTTAAATTACTCAATGGCTTATATGTCATCGCAAGGTTATATCCAAACTCAATAGTATTAGCTTCCATATCTCTGATAACAGGTTTACCAGCATCTGTACCATCACTTTTAACAACACCTTCACTATAGATCATTCTTAAACCACCACCAATAGCAAAGTTATCACTTATTTTATAACCAATAGAAGGGTTGAGCTCCACGATCTTAAGTGTAAACTCTTCAGCAAAAGCTTTTGCATAAGAGCTTTCCCATCTTTTAGAGAGACCACCTGGTACAGTGAGTGAAAGACCATAACGGATACCATCATAATCTTTTGAACTATAAAGTAGCGTAGGTGCAACAATATTTTCCGCCTCAGAAGATGAATTAAAGGTGGTACTTCTGTTATCTTTATAATTAATTTCAGAGAGATGGACTAATGTCAATGTCCCCTCTACAAAACTTTTATTATCATTAAAAACCATATTTGCTGGATTATAATAACTACTATCTGCACCATGCGCATTTGCAATATAAGCAGCACTTAGAGCTGTCGCATTGATAGAAGATTCTGGCAGTCTATATCCACTTGCTACTAGCATTGAAGCCGTTAATATACTTAGGGTTACTATTTTTTTCATTTAATCTCTCCACTTCTTATTTGACTAAACCATACTAGGGCTGCTGGGTATGTTTGAATTCCACATGCTGCATGTACTGAAGGAAGCGTATCATCTGGAACTGTTGTAATCATTGTGAGATTCACATCTGTTGCACCATTTGCTGTTAGCTTAGCATATGCTATTTGTGAAAGCTGGGAAGAGATCACTTCATCATTACTACAGTGGTACAAGTTGATATGTGCATTTGGTGCCCAATCAAGTGGACTATTTTCAATAAATTTTTGTTTTAAAGGATTCTCATCTTGGGTTAAATAACTTCCTCTATATGTTGGGACAAAAAATTCATTGATACTCTCAGTTAACTCTGCTTGAATTTCACTACTGGTATGTTCAGCATCGTAAAGTGTTGGCAATGTAGTTGCATAAGGTTCATTGACAATGTCTGTCAGTGCAAAATCATAAACACTTGCATATGAATTCACGATACCACCTATAAAATCTGGTCTGCCCATAGTCTCTGCAGCCAATACACCCATACCAGTCACATTTAGATCATAAGGTCCAGCCATTGGCGCTACACCCATAAGATTCATATTTGGATGATTTGTTTCAATCTCTTTTGCAGCTGCCATTGAGGCATAACCACCTTCAGAATATCCTGAAAGAAAAATTTGACCGTTAAAAGGAAGGGATGCATCACTTGCAAATTTCACAGTAGATTTGATTAAATCTACCGTTGCATTTGCAGAACTTTGCTCTAGCAGATAGGGATGAAAACCTTTGGAAGCTCCATAGCCGATATAATCAGGTTGAACAGTGATAAAACCGCCAACACCACTCATTAAAAATGGTATAGGAGTACTTGTCGGTTGTTGACCCTGCATAATTGCACCAATAAATGCCGTTAAGCCACCATTTGAAGTTGATGGTGCTTCAACATCAGTAAAGATAGTTCCATGTTGATCACTTACGATTGACATAGAGTAACTTTTCCCGATTGATGCATAATAGTCTAAAAATGCTTGTGAAGGAACTGGAATTGTCACTAAGCCCGAAGCATTAACATCTGCTCCCTTATCATCTGTTGTTGTATAGACAACTCTATATGATTTTACTCCAAATGCAGTTTTATAATCTGTATCTCCAGGATTTTTCCCCGCATTAATACTACCTGCTAAAATGGTTTGTATTGTTGAAGCATTGATCTCGATCACTGGTTCTTGAGAGATACTTACGGTACGTACATCATCAAAAGTCAATGCACTATTTTTACCCTCATTTCCAACACTACCACATCCTACAAATAGAGCAGCAGCCAATGTTGTTAACAATAGGCTTTTAAATCTAATTCTTTTCATTCTACCTCCTTTAATTTTAACTGCGAAAATTATAGGTAAAATATGTTTAAACTATAGCATTTTCTTATTTTACATAAATGTTGGTGCATCATTAGAAAAAAGCACCAAATCTCCTACAGATGTCTCATCAGCTAAAGTCTCTTCAAGTTTTGATTTATCGGTCAAAAGTACCTTTTTTGCTTTATGGATATTTTCATAAAGTACATTTGCATTTACTTTTCCTGTGATGATGACCGTATCAAATACTTCATCGATCTTTTGGGCTAACTTTATATTTGTATCACAATCACTCTCTATCACACCAGGAGTTATAATAATTTTTTTACCATTATAACTACGCATCAATTCATAAGAACCAAGCATGCCTTCTAAATTTCCATTGAAACTATCATCAATGATAAGCTTACCACCAGCTTCAATCTTTTGTAGTCTATGATCAACTTGTTTTAATTTTTTAATCTCTTTTTGAATATCTTCAATCTTTAAACCAAGTTCATCGGCTATTAGGATAGCAGCGGCAAGGTTTGTTGCATTAAATGCCCCCAATAATGGAGATTCAAAATGATAAATTTGTCCTTCAATCTCCATATCAAACGTCACACCCTCTAATGAAGCTGTAATATTGTGGATATTGTCACCAAATATAACGACATGATCTTCAGCTTTAACATGTGCACTCTCATGCACAAATGCTTTTTTCAGCTGTGTGGAGTTTAAAATCTCCATCTTTGTATTTCGTATATTCTCCAAAGTTTTAAAATACTCGATATGCTGCTCTCCAATACTTCCTACTATCGCATAGTCATGATTTAAAAGTTTAGCAATATCATCAATATCACCTTTGAGCCTTGCTCCTGCTTCTGCAATATAAAGTTTAGTCTCTTTAGGTAGATCATCATTAATATCTTTAACAAGTCCTCCAAGTGTATTGACACTTCTTGGCGTCATATATGCAGTTATATAGGGTGAGACAATTTGATGTAAAAAGTTTTTAATACTTGTTTTTCCATAACTTGCTGTAATAGCTACAATCTGAAGATCTTCAATTAATGCAAGCTTCTTTTGTGCTTGTTTTTTAAAACCGTTAAAAAGCATTTTTTCATAAAGAAAACTCGCACCCAAAGCAACACCAAGTGGAAGCAACAATCCATAAACATGACATTTTTGACTTACTAAACAGAGTATATCTCCAAATAGTGTTGCCAATAAAAGAAAGAGGAAATATCGTTTTACTCGTGCAGTAAAAACAAGTTTTTTATCAATTCTCTTACTCCACATAAAAAGAGCAGGAAGTAATCCTAAATAAAAATAGATCCAAAAATATTTTCCTGAAAGATAATAGGCAAAAATAGGAAGCAAAAAGTAAAGTATATGCCATGTAAAACGTTTATGTTTAAAAATTACACGCTCTAATTTATAATTATACCACTGTAAATTGGTAATTAAATACCATCCTAATATCATCACAAGTGCAATGTGTGAAAAAATCTCAAATATTTTAAAGTTCTCCATAAATAACCTTTTCTATAAATATACTATTCTTTAAAAAAAAGAAGTGATCTCCTTCTAGTGGATAAAAGGTACTATTATTGATAAGTGTTCCAACTTTCTCTCCACTCCAAAGAGGTGTTGCTGTATCCTCTTTTCCCCAAAAAACTAATGCTTTTCCTTTATAGATCTTGAACGTATCTGTAAAATCTTCATTGACTACTATTTTAAATGTTTCATACATATTTTGACTCATACCTTCGACATCTTTTGCAGCAAAAAGCCCAGAAAAGGAACTCCCTCCAATATTTTTAAGCAATTTAAAGAGTCCAATTTTAAAACGAATTGAAAATGGCTTTGGTATAGGAATACCTGAATTACTTAAAAGCACTAAAAGATTAGGATTTAAAAGTGTCGCTACTTTTCCACCAAAAGAGTGTCCCATAATAATATCTTTTTGAGCATTTATCTCTTTTAAAAATACTTCTATAACATCTGCATAATTTTGTGATGTTAAAATATAATCATTTTCACTCTTACCAAAACCAGGCATATCTATATATACATGACGAAACTGTGGCAATGTTTTTGAAAATGCTTGCTTCATGATCTCTTTGTTACTACCCCAGCCGTGAAGAATAATACAATCTTTTTCAGACTTAGGATTTAAAATTTCATAATTAATTTCAAAGGTTTGAGAATCAAGTTGAACTTTTTTAACTGCCATTTTGCTATACTCCAAACAAATACCATGGAGGTACTTAATGGAGAATATTACAAAAATAAAGCTTATTAATTCTCTTATCGATGCGGTTACACATTTTTATGATCTTAAACAAAAAGATCAGACTCAAGAACAAAAGCATCTTAAAGGTTTTTGTGAAGGTATAGCATATACTTTAGTACAGATAGAAGCTATTGATTCCCAAGAAGCTAAAAGAATTTTACAAGGTCTTGGAAAACATAGAGAAGAAATCAAAAGTGATGCAACGCCGGTAACTGAAGAGCTTGTTTTAGAAAAAGTTATAGAAAAGAAAAAAGAAGATGATCCAAATGATTTAGAAATCCCTACCGTTTTTAGAAAAAAAGAGTTAACTCCAGACAGCAGCCTCATCTAATTCAGGGCTGTTTTCCAGTATTTGATAAGGATTGAAATTCACCTTATAGTTTAGAGAGTCACAATTTTGAACATAATATCCAAGGTATATCCACTTAAGATCTCGCTCTTTTGCCATCTCGATTTGTTTGTAAATAGAGTAATTGCCTAAAGAAAACTTACTATACTCCGGATCATAATAGAAATAAATTGCAGAAAGTCCATCATCTAAAAAATCAACAAGATCAACACCGACTAGTTTACTATCTCGAATGTAAAGAATTTCTCTTCCAAAAGTTGAGAATCCTTTGGCATAGAGATCATAATAAGAATCAGCATTAACACTATAATAATCCCAGCCTTTTTTCAATTGCATATGTCTATGGTATTTTTCATATAAATTCAAATGTTCTATTGAAACAGAGGGTTTTCTTAAAATCATTTTCGTATCACTATTCTTAGCTAACACTTTTCGAACTGATCTTGAAAAATTAAACTTTTCCACATCAATACGCAGACTTAAACATTTTTCACAAGCATTACAATTAGGTCGAGAGTAATAATCTCCAAACCTTCTCCAACCTCTTCTTATCAGATCAGAACTCATTTTTTCAGAGCAATACTTGATATATTTGTACTCCATCTTCATACGTTCATCTGCCAAATAGACACATTTTGATTCTAGTGTTGAGAATTCAACAATATCACCGCTTGAAGAGAGTGCTTTTTTCATCTTTGTTAGATGATTCTTTGATAATCAACTGCTAACATATCTTGAAGCTCATCAGCTAATATATCGCCATCAATACAATTTGAACGCACAATTTCATCAAACTGCGTTAAAATTTTCATAAGTCCTGCTTCAACCTCTTTGGGATCTTTTCTCTTAGCAAGCATTGTCTCATAAAAAGAAGATTTTCTGATCAAATCAGCAAGTTCTTTTGTAACTTTTTTCGAGTCACATGTCTCATTGTTACAATACTTTGGGGCATCACAATCAATATCATCATCAAGATCTTTTTTAACTGCTCTAATATACTCTTGAATTTTAGCACTAAAAGTTGCATAAGATTCAAAACTACCTTTTTTAGTCTCTTCTAAATTTTGAGTTACTTTGTTAATATTGAGATACATAAAATATGTAACTAACCCTCCAACAAATACAACTGACATAACATCCATAAATATTCCTTAATTAAAAACCTTATTTTAATACAATATCACTTATAATACCACAATTTTTAAAACTAAAGGGTAAGACAGATGAGCACTTGGAGTTTAGAGAGCTGGAGAAATAAACCAATTTTACAGCAACCAACATATATGGATCAAGCACTACTAAGAGATATAGAAAAAAAATTGGGTATCTATCCACCGCTTGTATTTGCTGAGGAGGTTAGAAGCTTAAAAAAACAATTAGCAGATGTTACAGATGGTAATTCATTTTTACTTCAAGGTGGCGATTGTGCTGAGAGTTTTGCAGAATTTAATGCTGACAATATCAAGGATTTTTTCAAAGTATTTTTACAAATGGCAGTTGTTTTGACTTTTGCAGGTGGAAAACCAGTTGTAAAAGTAGGGCGAATTGCAGGTCAATTTGCAAAGCCAAGATCTAGTGATTTTGAGACATTTGATGGAATAGAGTTACCAAGCTATAGAGGTGACATTATAAATGGTATTGAATTTACTAAAGAAGCTCGTCAACCAGATCCAAATAGAATGTTAAGTGCTTATAACCAATCAGCAGCAACACAAAACTTGATAAGAGCTTTTGCAAGAGGTGGTTTTGCAGATCTTCATAAAATTCATAGATGGAATTTAGATTTTGCACGTGGTTCATCATCAAATGCACGATATGAAGCACTTTCAGACAAAATTTCACAAGCACTCTCTTTTATGGAAGCCTGTGGTATCACAGCAGAAAGTACACCGAAGCTAAACCAAACAGTACTTTATAGTTCTCATGAAGCATTACTGTTAAATTATGAAGAGGCATTAACAAGAGAAGATAGTTTAACGGGTAAATGGTATGACTGTTCAGCACATATGCTTTGGATAGGTGATCGTACAAGACAAGTTGATGGTGCACATGTTGAATTTTTAAGAGGTGTTGAAAATCCAATAGGTGTAAAAGCTGGACCTTCAACTGATCCTGAAGATCTTATTCGTCTTATCGATACACTAAATCCTGAAAATGAATCAGGAAAAATGAATGTTATTGTAAGAATGGGTGCTGATAAAGTAGGTGATCATCTTCCAGCTTTAATCAAAGCAGTTGAAAAAGAGGGTAAAAAAGTACTTTGGTCTTGTGACCCTATGCATGGAAACACTTTTAAATCTTCGACAAATTTTAAAACTAGAGACTTTGATAAAATGTTAAAAGAAGTTACAAACTTTTTTGATATTCACAAAAGTGAAGGAACTCATGCTGGTGGAATTCACTTAGAGATGACTGGAAAAGATGTCACTGAGTGCGTTGGTGGTGGTCAAGCTATAACAGCTGAAGACTTAAGCTCAAGATATCATACCCATTGTGATCCAAGGCTTAATGCGCATCAAGCATTAGAGTTAGCATTTTTAATAGCAGATACTCTAAAAGAAGCAAAAAATTAATATCCAATCTGAGTGCATCACATGCATTTTTAACCAAGCACATAGAGTGACTCGTGAGCTTGGTTTGGATAAAAAAACAACTAAAAAAGTACTCGATGAGAGTGCAAAAATGCTCCCCTCTTTTAGTATGGACAAAACACCTCCTAAAAATGCAACCCCTATGTATCAGATGATTTCTACTTTGTTAGAAAAACCTGACCTTTATCAAGAGGTCAAAGAAAAATCAATTCAAAAAGCCCAAGAGTTTATTCCAGATTGTAAAATAGCAATACAAGAAAGTCTAAATCCTTTTTTAACTGCTACTAAAATTGCAGTAGCAGGAAATGTTATAGATTTAGCAAGTGAATTTGTTTTTGATTTAGGCCAAGAATTAAAAAAAGTTTTAAAAACAGACTTTGCAATTGATGATACTAAAGATCTTTTTGAAAAACTTCAAAATAGTGTTACAATTGTCTACTTAGCTGATAATGCTGGTGAAAATGTTTTTGATAGATTGTATATTGAAACATTAAAGAATTTATTTAAAAATATTGAAGTTTACTATTTTGTACGCTCCACTCCAATTATTAATGATATTACTTATAATGAGTTAAAAAATGATCCAATTAATAAACTTGCAACTCTCGTAGATAGCGGAGTACAAACACCTGGCATCATCATAGAAGATTTAAATATTGAAGCAAGAGCACTTTTTGACAAAGCCGATTGTATTATCTCAAAAGGTATGGGAAATTTTGAATGTTTAAGTGAAAATTTAGAATATCCGATATATTATCTTTTAAAAGTAAAATGTAATGTTGTTGCCAATGAATTAAAAAAAGAGGTTGGTGATATTATCTGCAAAAGTGCACAAAAAACTTAAGGGAAATGATGACAACATTTTTCAAACATCTTTTTTCTAATACAAAATCAAATAATGAAAATGCAAAATGTAAATATCTTATAGTTCCTGATCTTCACGGTACTTTCTCAATATTTCAAAAAGTTGAACAATTTATTAAAGAGGAGTGTGAAGAAGATCGTATAGTAATCTTTTTAGGTGATTATATGGATCGTGGAGAGAGCATGGAAGTATATGGTCGAGAATTTCACGATGGAGGCAGTTATCATACATTAAAAGGTATTTTAGATCTGCAGTCTTGGGCACAAAAGAAGAAGAGAAATATACATTTCCTTCGTGGCAATCATGAGATTTTTTTTGAAGACCATTTTTTGAAGGACTCTCACAAAGCATATGACTTATATCCATTCTTTAGAGAGAGTGTAGAAGTACTGGAATTTGCTTTTAAACATGACTATACACTTCATCCAAAACTTGAACTATTTCTTGAAAATTTACTTCCATATTATCTTGATAAAAAAAATGGTTATCTTTTTATTCATGCAGGTGTCGACTACTCTATAGGTACACTTAAAGAACAAGCTAAAAAAGGTACTATTTACTGGATTAGAGATAAATTTATATATAGTAAAGAACCGCTTCCTTATACTGTAGTTTTTGGACATACTCCATTTGATGAACCCTTTATAACTGCCGATAGAATTGGTCTTGATAGTGGTATTTATAATAGTGGTTTTATTAATCT
>JADGDK010000330.1:0-274 GCA_016744895.1 Campylobacterales bacterium
CTAACTAACTGTTCATATCTAAATAAGTTGTAGGTTAGATTTAAAAAGCCTATAGATGATTTGATTCGCTTAATTCCTATAGACTTCATATGTAAAGCATCATTCATAGAGTTTGTCATAAATCCAAATATATGTTCAACTCTTGCTCTAATTTTAGATTTTACATTATTTGAATCTTTTTGTGTATCAGTTAATGGACTACTTCTATAGCCTTTTTCATGAACAAAGCTTTTACAGTTTTTATTCTCTAAAAATTCTTCTATCTCTTTACTTC
>JADGDK010000330.1:284-547 GCA_016744895.1 Campylobacterales bacterium
GCATTAATATGATCCTTATATCCAAAGTGTCGTTCATTTGCTTTTGTCATCCATCTAGCATCTGTATCTTTTTGGCACAATTTACTTCTTTTTCCATTTTTATCTTTTTTAGCAAACTCTAAAGGTACTGCACCTTTTTTAATATCAGCATTATCATCTTTACTATTTCTTTGTCTTGGTACATCTACAAACGAAGCATCTATCATACTTCCTTCTTTAGCTATGATACCTTTATTCATAAGTTGCTTAGTAAATAGTTCAAA
>JADGDK010000331.1 GCA_016744895.1 Campylobacterales bacterium
TTTAGATACAGACTATCTCTAGAACTAATATGTCCTTTATACTCAAATTCAGCACCATACAAAGCATTATCTTTTCCACTATTTAAAAATTTATTCTGAGTATTTACATAGTGGATTTGATTTTTATTGATAAGATAGTAAAGGTTTGCCTGAATATAACTATCATTTGAAAAGTGTTTGATATATGCACCTTCAAAAGTATCAACTTTTTCTGGATCTAAATTTAAATTTCCCTCTCTTGCAAAATTTTTAATGACATAAAGTTCTTGCCATGAAGGAGTTCTATGTGACTTTGAATAACCTAACTTAAAAATATCATCATTACTATTTTGATACACAATAGAGACTCTTGGGTTTAAAATACCCTCTATATGCGAATTATTTTCATAATTTAATGCATACAGTATCTGAAGTGCATCTGAATACTGATACTTATCTTGTAAAGAAATTGTATGTGTATCTCTTTTGGCATCTTTATTAAAAAAAGGTTTGATATTAGTATAGTCTATCAATCCCATACCACTTGTACGATTTGTTAACTTTGT
>JADGDK010000332.1 GCA_016744895.1 Campylobacterales bacterium
TCCTTATACTAAAGATATAAATTCATCAGAGTTTGTTGAAAGTATCAATTCCATTGGAACTACTCCACAAGTTAGATTAAAAACATTAAGACGATTAATTGATGCAAAACCTATTGTTCGAATACTAGAATCACACAGTGGTTTGACAGGTTTGATTGCTGAGAAAACGAATGTTGAGGTTGATGGTAAAAGAATTGAATTTGATGGTATGTGGTCATCAAGTTTGACAGATTCAACTTCAAAAGGGAAACCAGATATTGAAGCTGTTGATATTACGACTAGAATGCACGGTTTAACTGATATGTTAGAGTGCACAACTAAGCCTATTATTTATGATGGTGATACTGGAGGGAAACCTGAGCATTTTGAATTTACTGTTCGTACATTAGAGCGTAATGGTATTTCAGCGGTTATAGTAGAAGATAAAATTGGATTGAAGAAGAATTCCCTTTTTGGAACAGCAGTTCCTCAAACACAAGATTCAATCGAAAATTTTGCAAATAAGATTAAAACGGGTAAACGAGCACAGGTTACTGAAGAATTT
>JADGDK010000333.1 GCA_016744895.1 Campylobacterales bacterium
GAAAAGAATTCAGAATCTTTTAGGAGTTAGCAAAGAAGATACTATTGCTGTTGGTGATGGAGCTAATGATAGGTCAATGTTTGAGCATGCTAATTTAAAAGTGGCATTTTGTGCAAAAGAGATTTTAAAAAAAGAAGCAAATGCGATTATCGATGAAAAAGATATGCGTAAATTATTAGATTTGATATAAGGATATATATAAATGTTTGGAAAAGATGTAAATTTTTCACTTTGGTGTGATTTTGTAGAAAGAAGTTTTTTAGAGGGCGAATTTAAAGAGCTTTTGAGTAAAGAAATTGTAAATGGAGCCACAAGTAATCCAGCTATTTTTAAGTCAGCTTTTTTAGGCTCAGACGCATATAAAACAGATAGATTAGCACTCAAAGGTAAAGATGCAAAAGAGATTTATGAGAGTTTAGCTATATCAGATATATCAATGGCAGCAGATACTATGAGACACCTTTACAACGATGATAATGATGGATTTATTAGTATAGAAGTGGACCCATTTTTATGTGATGATGCAACAGGGACTATAAAAG
>JADGDK010000334.1 GCA_016744895.1 Campylobacterales bacterium
TATATTGCCTTTTGCCAAAAGCGAGCTAAAGAGTAAGAAAGTAAAAATTACTATTTTTTTCATATATTATTCTTTCTCCAAAAGATGTTCGTATCGTTTGTCAGTAAGCATATTCAAAAATGCTTCAAGTGCATCAAGTTTTCTATCTGTAAGTTCTAGCATTTTTAAATCTTCTCTATTTATTGTAGCATTTACATCAGGTTCACCCCATGGTTCACCTGTCTCTGGATTAAGATCTCTTATTCCATCACCCATATGATCATAAAATTCCAATACAGTTCTAAGTTTTTTAAATACTCCATTACTCATATAAGGAGCAGTAACAGCAATATTTCTAAGTGTTGGTACTTTTATCGCTCCATCAAGAGTAGTATCATTGATATCGGCTTGAGATAAAATACCATGATCAACATGAGAACTGTTTAAATCTTTTGCTTCTAGAGCTTGTAAATTTTTTGGTGTTCCTATATTATGATACTCATAATTGCTAAATGTTTCACCTTTTGATGCTGGAATAGTTTTTAGCATATGACATGTAATAC
>JADGDK010000335.1 GCA_016744895.1 Campylobacterales bacterium
GACAAGTGCGATAAGTTTCATGTATATCCTTGAGATAGTTTCATTTATATCGACATATTTTGTACATTATTTAATTATTTGATACAATTGAGATAAAAAAAAGGCTATTTGTATGAAAATTGCTAAAAATATCACTGAGCTCATCGGTAACACACCACTAGTAAAACTAAATATTGCTTCTAAAAAAACTAATGCAACTATCATCGGTAAGTGTGAATTTATGAATCCAACAAGTTCTGTCAAAGATAGAATAGCCCTAGCAATGATAGACGCAGCAATAGCAGACGGAAGTATAAAAGCCGATACGACGATAGTTGAACCAACAAGTGGAAATACTGGAATCGGTCTTGCCGCTAACTGTGCTGCACAGAATCTAAAACTCATCTTAACAATGCCTGAATCTATGAGTATTGAAAGACGTAATCTTCTTAAGGCGCTCGGTGCTGAACTTGTTTTAACTCCAGCTGCAAAAGGCATGAATGGCGCTATTGAAAAAGCCGATGAGTTACAAGCTTCGACTGCAAACTCTATAGTTCTTCAAC
>JADGDK010000336.1 GCA_016744895.1 Campylobacterales bacterium
CCCTTTGGATAAACAGGAACTATTTTATAGCCCTTATCTTGTAAGAATTTTCCTACCATATTACTCGCCTTAGATTCATCCGGAGATAAACCTATTATCGCTATAGTTTTCACACTATCTAAAATTTCTAATATTTCTTTATTGTTTGAGTTTACACTTGGAAATTCGCACTCCATTAACTATCCTTTTATATATTTAATTATTTATTTTGTTAAAATTGAAATCATTAACTTTGTATTTTTTGAAAAACTTTTTCTTTCGCTTTGGTTTTATATATTAAACGTTCAAGAAAATGATTGAAATGTTCGCTGTTAATAGGCTTCTTTAAAAATCGATGTACACCGACTTTTTTCATTTTTTTATAACTTTCTTTATTTTCGTCACCACTAATTGCAAAGAAAGCATTTTGTAAATCCTTACGACGTTGAAAAAGAGCAAAAGCAAATTCATACCCATCCATTTTTGGCATGTGTAAATCGAGTAAGAGCATATCAACGTGTTTTTTTTCTAAAATATCTAAGGCTTCGGCACCATCTTCAGC
>JADGDK010000337.1 GCA_016744895.1 Campylobacterales bacterium
GTGTATTGACTCCCTTGGTCTGTGTTAAATATCTCTGGTTTAGGATAGAGCATCAATGCCTCTTTTAGTATATCGGTTGTCAGCTTCACATCCATACTGTTTGATAGCTTCCAAGAGAGTATTTTCTTACTATGCCAATCAATGATTGCTGCTAAATAGACAAATCCTTTTTCTAATTTTATATAGGTAATATCGGTACTCCATACCTTGTTTGGAGTATCAATAATGACTTGATTCTTATCATTTTTAAACTCTTTTAGAAGGTACTTATATTTATAGTGTTCCTTGTATGCCTGAGTCGTCTTATGCTTAGGATATAGGGCTTTGATGCCAATATACTCCATCGCTGTTTTAACCAGTTTTCTACCCACTGCAAAGCCTTCATTCTCTAGTGCTGTAACCAAGCGTCTTGTTCCGTAGTAGGGGAACTCTGAATGTATCTCATTTAACATATTTAAAAGCTTTATGTCTGCATCGCTACTAAACTTTTTAACAGGCTCATAATAGAGGGTTGACTTTGCTATATGGAGCAGTTTACAC
>JADGDK010000338.1 GCA_016744895.1 Campylobacterales bacterium
CATCTAGAGTTTTTAGTTTTAGATGAAGCTGACAAGATGCTAAACCTTGGATTTGCACAGGAACTTGACCTAATCCTAGATGCTATTCCGCAAAAACGTCAAAACCTTCTCTTCTCAGCTACTTACCCAGAGAAGATTCTAAACATTGCATCTAAGATAACTAAAGAAGCTGTAGAGGTTAGCATCCAAGAAGATGTTCCGACAGTAGACACTATCACCCAAAGAGTTATAGAAGTAAATATTAACAATCGTGCTTCACTTCTTAGGCATCTGATAAAGACACTAAAGCTAAAAAATGTACTGGTATTTATGGCAAACAAAAGAGCAACTGACAACATCGCTTTTAAGTTTAGAAAGCATGGTTTTGCGGCTGAATCTTTTCATGGTGATTTAAACCAAGAAGACAGAACATATACACTAGATGAGTTTAAAGACAAAAAGATAAATATACTCTTTGCAACCGACATTGCAGCCAGAGGTTTAGACATAAACAATATAGAGTGCGTTATAAACTACGACCTACCCCGCTCTCCAACTG
>JADGDK010000339.1 GCA_016744895.1 Campylobacterales bacterium
GATTTGGAATATATTCACAAGTAAGACTTGTTCCTAGTTCGCGTTGAAGTATGTCAACTATATCTTGGAAACTTCTAGCCCTACCTGTTCCAACATTATAGATACCACTTGTCTTTGGTTTCATCGCTTTTACATTTGCCTGAACAATATCTTCAACATATATAAAATCACGAAGTATTTTATCACTATCTTCAAAAAGTCTAGGATTTTTACCAGATAATAACTGATGTCCAAACTGTAAAACCATTGATGCGGTACTGTTTTTAAAGTACTCACCTGCTCCATAAACATTAAAATATCTAAGTCCTACAATAGAGATATCACACTCTTTCATATATTCACGACTTAAGTTATCCATGCTTAGTTTAGAAAAACCATAAACATTCTGAGGGGCTTCTCTTCCTACTCTTTGAGGAGACTCGGCATTTCCATAAGTTGCCGCTGAAGATGCATATATCATATTAGCATCGTGTCTTATTGCTAACTCAAGTAGATCTTTGTAAGCATTGACATTTGTCTTGATCATTAAGTCTTGCTC
>JADGDK010000033.1:0-232 GCA_016744895.1 Campylobacterales bacterium
GCATAGATGATATAAAATACTATCTTCCACAAATAGAACTACACGACTC
Organism: Campylobacterales bacterium; assembly: GCA_016744895.1. Taxonomy (GTDB): domain Bacteria; phylum Campylobacterota; class Campylobacteria; order Campylobacterales; family QNZT01; genus SZUA-1433. Next base: position 50 of record JADGDK010000033.1, read on the forward strand.
TGAATTGTACATTAGATTAGAAATGCTCTTAAATATGTATCTTATAAAAATCAAAAAGAGTTTGCTAAAGACCTTAAACTCATTTATCAAGCATTAACCAAAGATTTAGCTGAAGAAAAACTGTTAAAACTTGATGTAAAATGGGGAGGGGGGGGAAAGATGAAAAAAATCCATTGCTTATTA
>JADGDK010000033.1:242-3769 GCA_016744895.1 Campylobacterales bacterium
ATTAACTCCTGGAATAATAAATAGGGAAATTTATCAGTCTATTTTAAATATCCAGAAAATATTAGAAAAATGATTTGCACAACTAATATAATTAAATCTGTACACAGATAATTTCAAAAATTAACTAAAACTCATTTTTTCTATAATTTCTTTGACACTAAAACTTTGACCATCTCTAGAACTATAAATTTTTGAGTCAATATCTCTGATAAAACAATACCCAACACATTACAAATGCACCCGTAATAAATCATTTACATGGATATAACCGTATATAATCGCTTCTCTCACCTATGACAGTTTGAATAATAAAAGATAGCAGGTATATTTCTTATCATGTTATTCTATAAGCACAGGCAGAATCTATATATCCTACACCAATAATAAATAGTGTCATTTATACTACCCCTATCTCAAAATACTCCCAACCATTCTCTTCAAGTCGTTTTCTATTATACTGATTACGTCCATCAAAAATAACAGCATTATTAAGTCTCTGTTTCATCTCTTCAAAATCTGGACTTCTAAACTCTTTCCACTCAGTTACAAGAATCATAGCTTCCGCATCACTCAAAGCATCGTACTTTGAAGAAACATAGATAACATTCTCATTTCCTTTAAGGTAGTGAGTTTTTGCTTCATATTCTGCTTTTGGATCATAGGCTTTTACTTTTGCACCTCTACTCGTGAGTTCATTGATGATGGTTATTGAACTTGCCTCTCTCATATCGTCTGTTTCAGGTTTAAATGCCAATCCCCAAACAGCAAAAATCTTGCCACTCAAATCTTCACCAAATCTTTTAATAACCTTATCACTAATAACTCTTTTTTGTGCATAATTAACTGCTTCTACTGCATCTAAAATTTTCGGTTCATATCCAAAATCTTTACTTGTCTTTGCTAATGCTTGAACATCTTTTGGAAAGCAGCTTCCTCCATATCCACAACCTGGATAGATAAAACTATACCCTATTCGGCTATCACTACCGATACCATGTCTTACTTGGTTTATATCAGCACCCACTCTTTCACAAATATTTGCCATCTCATTCATAAAACTTATCTTTGTCGCAAGCATTGCATTTGCAGCATATTTTGTCATCTCTGCAGATTTGATATCCATACCTACAAATCTTTCATGAGAGTGTGTAAAAGGAGCATAAAGTTCACGCATCATTTCAAATGCTCTTTCATTCTCAGCACCTATAACCACACGATCTGGCTTCATAAAGTCAGATACTGCAGCACCTTCTTTCAAAAACTCTGGATTTGAGATTACATCAAAAGTCAAATCACTTCCACGAGCATTTAATGTCTCTTGAACCATAGCTTTAACTTTATCTGCTGTACCTACTGGAACTGTTGACTTATCTATGATATACATATGATGACTCATATTTTCACCGATACTTTTAGCGACTGCCAACACATACTGAAGATCTGCACTGCCATCTTCACCCATTGGCGTACCTACTGCAATGAAACAGATATCTGTTTTATCAAGTGCTGATTTTATATTTATAGTAAAATTTAGTGTACCATTTTCATAATTTTTCAGTACCATTTTTTCAAGACCAGGCTCATAAATAGGAATGATTCCTTTTTCTAAGTCTGCTACTTTTTTAGCATCAATATCTACACAAGTAACACTATTACCCATCTCTGCAAAACAAGTTCCTGTAACTAAACCAACATAACCTGTTCCTACAACTGATATATTCATGAAATTCCTTTATAATATTGAATACTGTCTATTCAGCAAATATTATTCCAAAAGTTAGATTATTTAAAGTTTTGAAAGTGTATCGAGAGAATTAATTCCCTCGACTCCCTGGTTTGTAAGCTTTTGATCCATCAACACAAAGTGGACAATTTTCGCTATCATAAACTTCAAAGATAAAGTCATCTAATGCAAAAAATGGGATATTTTGAGGTAACTTACACTCAGATTGCGCTTGTGAGTTACTACCTTCTCTATTACAAAGTCCTCTGTTTGCAAGTGCTGCATAAGCTGTGATATTTGCACCATTTGCTTCTACCGCTTTTGCTGATTCTAAAGCTGATCCGCCAGTAGTAATGATATCTTCACAAATAAGAATATTTTCACCGTCACTAACTTCAAATCCACGACGAAGTGTCATAATTTTGTCAACACGCTCTGTAAAAATAAATCTTGCTCCTAAAGCACGCGCAAGCTCATAACCTGCCAATATACCTCCAAGTGCTGGAGAACAAACAGTATCTACTTTTACACCTGAGGCTTTAATCATCTCTGCAAGTTTTGTTGCCAAAAGTTCAGCAGTTTTTGGATCTTCTAGTACCTTGGCACTTTGAAGATAAAACTGGGAATGTTTTCCACTACTCAAAAGAAAATGACCCTCTAGATAAGCTCCTGCGTCTCTATAAATATCTTCTAAGCTTTTCATTATATTTTTAAAAGCTCCGCTTCTTTCTCTTTTACAAATTGATCAACTTTCGAATTTGCATCATTAGTTGCTTTTTGAATCGTATCTTGAGCATGCTTACTCTCATCTTCTGTAATCTCTTTATCTTTTTCAAGATGTTTCACTTTATTATTTGCATCTTGTCGCACATTTCTAACTGATACTTTGGCATGATCTCCCATACCTTTTGCTTTTTTTGCATTATCAGTTCTCTGTTCTGTTGTCATAGGAGGGAAAAAAAGTTTAATCACTTCACCATCATTATTTGGATTCACACCGATATTTGCATTTTGAATTGCTTTTTCGATATCTCCTAAAAGATGTTTTTCCCATGGTGATATTGTAATTGTTGTTGCATCAGTTGCTAAAACTGATCCTACTTGATTTAAAGGCGTTGCATTATCATAATAATCAATTGTAATATTATCAAGAATCGTTGTAGTTACTTTTCCACTACGAAGCGTCATAAAATCTTTTTTAAGTGCTTCTATAGCCTTTTGATTTCCCTCTGACTGATGATCAAAAATTTCATTTAATTCCATAAGTTTTCCCTCTCTATTTTGATTGGTTTGTTTCAGATACAGGAGCTGCCGGAACCGCCGCTGCTTCAGGTGCACTTGGTGCAACAGTTTTTGGTACTACTGGAGATGCTGGTACATTTTGTTCTATCGTGATATTATCAACAATAGAAGCCTTTTTCTCTTGGTTATAAAAGTATCCAAGTGCTAATGTATTTACTACAAATAAAAATCCAAGACCAAATGTCAACTTAGTTAAAAAACCAGCAGGACCTTTTGCTCCAAACACAGACTCATTACTTCCACTATATGCACCTAAACCAATAGATGAACTTTTTTGTAACAATACTACAATCGTTAGAAGCACAGCCAGTGCAAATTGTAGTATTAATAAAATTGATGTCATAAAATAAAACCTTTTTTAGATATAATTTTGAAAATTTTACCCTTTTAAAGATTAATAATGAATATAGAAATTTCTCAAGTTGCAAATTTACCATCAAGATTTGGTAAGTTTAAAGTAAAAGCCTTTAAAGAAGGTCAAAAAGAGCATCTTGTTATATAC
>JADGDK010000033.1:3779-26391 GCA_016744895.1 Campylobacterales bacterium
GTTGTATACAGAGTTAAAACTTTTGTCGTTCAGGTAATTCTCAATATTTTCTTCAGTGTTTTTGTATGATTGTCTGAATTCGAAGAGGTGTTTAAACATTCGACTTGCTGCTCCACTTGCCGGAACGAATTTTTCAATTTTGTTTTCAGCAGCAAAATTTTCAAAGAGAGCGACTACATACACCGAGCACAATATTATTCAAAAAGAAGTAGTTAAAAAATTGATTGGTAATATTCACTCTAACCCTAAAAAAATTCTAGATTTAGGATGCGGGAATGGTGCCGTATATGAACTTATTTCATGGGATATTGAGAATTTTGTTGGTGTTGATAAGGCAACTAACATGTGCGAACTCCATCCTATCAGTGATAAAATAAAGCTTATAAACAAAGATTTTGAAACTCTAAATTTTGAAAATTTTGATATGGTTATCTCATCTTCAGCTTTACAATGGGCAAAAGATGTAGAGACTCTTTTTCAAAAAATTTCTTCTAATACAGATGAAGTTGCATTTTCCATCTTTTGTGATGGTACTTTTAAAACAATTTATGAAACTGCCCATTTAAAAAAGTTTTTACCAAACCAACATAAACTCTTAAAAATTTTAGAGAAGTACTTTGAATTTACACATGAAGTAATAGATTATAAGCTCGAATTTACAGATAACCTCTCAAAATTTCGCTATATCAAAAATAGTGGCGTTAGTGGAGGAGAAAGAAAACTTAGTTATAAGGATACAAAAAAATTGATAGATAGTTATCCTCACAGTTATCTAGAGTTTGAAGTAATGTTTATTTGGGGAAAAGTTAAAAAGAAAAAAAACTGAATTTAAGAGAAGGAAAATCCCTCTCTTAATATTTAGTCGTCACTACCAAAAATTCCAAACATTTGAAGAATTGCACTGAACATGTTAAAGAAGTTTAAATAAAGTGAAAAAGCACCTTCAATTGGAGTACTATAAGCACCTTTGATGATATTTTGCGTATCATAAAGTACAAATCCACTCATAAGAAGTACGATACCACCAAGCATCACTACATGCATAATTGGACTATGAAATACAAAAGCATTTAATAGCATTGAAACAATTACAATTATAAGTGCGATCATCAGTGGTTTTCCCCATGAAGAGAAATCACTTTTACTATTCATCGCATAAATACTAAGCGCCCCAAATATCACAGAAGTTGTAATAAAAGCATTTGCAACTAACGCTCCTCCACCACTCATACCAAGTACACGACTTAATAGTGGCGCTAAGATGATACCGCCAATAAATGTAAATGCAAAAAGCACAACATAATTGAGCGGTGTTTTATCCTTAACCATCATCAACCCAAACATACCAAAAAGCATCCATGGAATTGCAATCCATAAATAATTAGCAGCAACTACATCTGCTATTCCTATACCAACATATGCTCCAGCGGCACCCGAAATCATCGTTGCAGCAAAAAGCTGATAAGTTGCTTTGATAAATGTAGCAAGATCACCCTGTCTAGTTTGAACTTCTACTTCTTCTGTTGCGACTGTATTATTTTTTACATAGTCTCTATCATATAAAGCCATTTATTTTCCTTTAATAAAAATTATTACTGTGCTATAAAGCACTGTTATTATATCGTAAAATATGGAGAAATTGTTAATGAAAAATTAGAAGATTTTTTTCAGGGCTGTAAAAGCCCCAAATATTGGTAATATTATTTACCGAAAAGTTTTCCGATCAGTCCCATAATACCACCAGCAGAACCACCAGCATTATCCATAACTGAACCTAAAAGTGAACCTATAAGATTTCCACCTTCACTTGATTTATCAATCATGTTTGGTATAACATCAGATAATCCACTAAGTGCCGTATCTGAATCAACACCTAATTTACTCGCAAATTCAGAAATTTTATCTTCACCTAAAAGAGATGTAAGTCCACCAGCATCAATAGCATCATTTTCACCATCACCTAACCATGAAGAGACAATAGAACCAATTCCATCGCCACTCATTGCATTTGAAACGATAGATCCTATATCTAGATCTCCACTCTCATTTGATAACAATCCACTTAATGCGTCTGTAATTGAACTTGTATCAACGCCTTCAGCTTGATCTCCAAGCTTATCTTGGAACATTTCAGTTCCCATTTTAACTATATCTGTCATATCCATAATAAATGTGCTCCTTGTAAAATAATTTAGCGCAAATTCATTATAGCACTATTTCTTAAACTTACGAAGTACCATCAAAATCATTGGTATATATTTTACAAGACTTAGTAATCTTCCCATCTCTTAAGCCTTTGCTTTTTTAGTCAATCTTTTTCTTACTGTTGGGTCAAGATGTTTTTTACGTACACGAATACTTTGTGGTGTAATTTCAACCAATTCATCTTCTTCAATCCACTCCAGCGCACGCTCAAGAGTCATGATACGAGGTGGGACAAGTTTTATTGCATCATCTGCACCAGAAGAACGTACATTACTAAGTTGCTTTCCTTTAATAGGATTTACATCTAAATCATTACTTCTTGAATGTTCGCCAATAATCATACCGCCATACACTTTATCCTGAGGACCAATAAACATCATACCTCTATCTTGAAGATTAAAGATTGAAAATCCTAATGCCACACCATTTTCCATGGAAACAAGTGCACCATTCATTCTATTTTCAACACCACTTGTAAGAGGTCTATAATCTAAAAATGAGTGATTCATAACACCTTCACCTTTAGTGTCTGTTAAAAATTGACTTCTAAAACCGATAAGTCCACGTGCTGGAATTTCAAATTCTAATCTAGTTTGTCCATCGCCAGTTGGAGTCATGCTCGTCATCTCACCTTTTTTCTTACCTAGTTTTTCGATTACTGTTCCTGTACAATCTTCAGGTGCATCGATAACCAAATGCTCAAATGGCTCTAGCTTTACACCATTTTCTTCTTTGATAATAACTTCAGGACGACCAAGAGAAAATTCAAATCCCTCACGTCTCATATTCTCAGCTAAGATCGTAATTTGAAGCTCTCCACGACCAGAAACTTTAAATGATCCCTCTCCAGAACTCTCATATTTCATCGCGATGTTTGTCTGCATCTCAGATTCAAGACGCTCAACAATTTTATTTGAAGTTACAAATTTTCCTTCTGTTCCTGCAAGTGGTGAGTTATTTACAGACATCACAACTGATAGTGTTGGCTCTTCGATATGAAGAGGATCAAGTCCCACAGCATTATCTGGATCTGCAAGTGTATCACCAACATCTAAAGTCTCAAAACCAGCAACAGCGATGATGTCACCACTCACTGCTTCATCAATATCAATACGCTCTAATCCATGAAAACCGATAAGTTTTGAAATTCTTCCGTTAAGTTTTTCACCATCAGCTTTGATAAGTGTTACATTTTGGTTTTTAGAAACTTTACCATTAAAAATTCTTGCAATTCCTATCTTCCCAACAAAGTTATCATAATCAAGTGTAAAAACTTGAAGTTGAAGCGGATTGTCAACACTTCCTGTAGAAGCAGGCACTTCTTCGATAATCGTATCAAGAATAGGTGTAATATCTTTATTTTCATCTGCTAAATCTAATTTTGCATAACCATTTTTTGCTGCTGCATAAACTACAGGGAATTCTAACTGTGAATCATTTGCATCAAGTGCAACAAACAGGTCAAAGATCTCATCAACAACACGATCTGGTTCTGCTGCATCTTTATCAATCTTATTTACAACTACAATTGGTCTGATTCCGAGTTCTAATGCTTTCTTTACAACAAACTTAGTTTGAGGCATAACACCCTCTTGTGCATCAACAAGTAAAAGAACAGAATCAACCATTTTAAGAACACGCTCAACCTCACCACCAAAATCAGCATGGCCTGGAGTATCGATAATATTAATTTTATAATCTTTATACGTAATAGCTGTATTTTTAGAAAGGATCGTAATACCTCTCTCTTTTTCTAAGTCATTACTATCCATAACCCTTTCATCAACTTTTTTATGCTCATCAAATGTCCCTGATTGCTTTAAAAGCTCATCCACTAGTGTCGTTTTTCCGTGATCAACGTGTGCAATAACGGCGATATTTCTTATCTCTTGCATGGGGTTCCTAATTTGTTTTTCGCGGATTATATCTAAAAAGTTTAAAAATTGGAACCTAAGTACCCTCATAAAAGATTTCAAATTGAAATTGGAACACATATTGCTCTATTAAATCATATAAACTAACGATATAGGGAATACGATGGATGTACTAGCACAGACACCTCAAACAGAAAGTAAAGATATTAAATTATCTAAGGGAAAAAATACAGATTCTAAATCTGAAGAGGGAAAAGATTTTTTTGAAAATATCATTTCAGAGATCATTTCTGAGAGTGAAGAAGGTGAACATAAATCATTTTTACTCTCCAAACTTTTAAATCTCTCAAGTGATTTTGAAAAAAAAGAGCACACTTTATCTGAATTTTCAGATGCACCTCTTTTTAATGATCATCAAATTGGACAAGTTTCAATACAAGATCTTCTTAAAATCGCGATGAAGTTAAAAAATAGCGAAGAGCCAGGAACTTTTCCAACAGACTCTAAAACCTTAAAACTTGCACTTTTAAAGCCTGAAGTAGTTGATCAATTTAAAAATGCTAAAAATATTAAAGAACTCTTAGATGTTGCTAAGAAAAATAATATTGAAGTTAAAAATTTTCAGTTTTTTAATGAGTCGGCAGCACTGGATCCCAAAGACAAAAAAATGGTGCAAAAGATTAACAGTGAAGATATTTTTAAACTTATAGAAAAACAGATAGATACAAAATCCAAACTCAATCTTACAAATCTCAATAACTCTAAAGAGGTTACAAAAAATGATAATATAAAAACAACTATCTTACAAACTGTTCTAGCCTCAAAAGAAATTATAAAACCGCAACACAATAAAGTTAAAAATGAAAAAGAGCAACTGTCTGTTACGAATATAAAAGCTCAAACAAAAACTGTGGCATCTGAAGTTAAAGAGACTAATACGAATATAAAAACTGTGATACCTGAAGTTAAAGAAACAAAAGTTTCAAAAATTGTAACTGAAGTTGAAAAAAGCAAAGAACCACAAAACGTTGAACCCAATAAAGAGACTGAAACTAAAAAAACAGTTGAACTAAAAGCATCAGAAACAATAAAACAAAAAGAGTTTAAAAGTAATATTCAATCCACTATAAACGTAAATAAAATAAATGATAATAAAGAAATACAAACTGCTCCAGTGAAAACCGAATTGGTATCTGAAAAAGTAGAAAGTGAAACTCAGTCAACTGAGAAAACAACAATTAGCAGTGAACCAAAAACTCAAAATATAGATAAAACTAAAAACACTCCAGATATAAAAAGAACTTTTAGTACTTTTGCCGAGGAATTTAAAGAAAAAGTAGAAAATTATAAACCACCATTGATGAAAATTAAAATGGAATTAAAACCAGCAGGTCTTGGAGATGTAGATGTAACACTTCTTAGTCGTGGAAACAACCTTCAGGTTAATATAAACTCAAATACAAATACCATAGCTATGTTTATGCAAAACCAAAATGAATTTAAAAATTCACTGGTCAACATGGGATTTTCAGACCTACAAATGAATTTCAGTGAGCAACAGAAAAAAGAGCAAGATGCACAAAATCAAAAAAATGGAAAGAATATTTTTGAGCAACTTGAAGAAAATGAAGAACAAGATGGGTTTGAAATGATCATCCCTAGATATGTATAAAGGATAAAAAATGGCAAATACAACAGTAAACAGTACAAGTACTACAGGAGTCACTACTGATTTATCAGTAAACCCTCAAAGTATTTTAGGAAAAGATGATTTTATGAAACTTCTTTTAACTGAACTTCAACATCAAGATCCAACATCTCCTATGGATAGTGATAAAATTTTATCTCAAACTTCACAACTTGCATCTTTAGAAAGTCAAGAAAAAACAAATAATGCACTAGAAGCACTCACAGCAAGTTTTGCAAACAATAAAAACTTTGCAGCTGTTTCATCTATAGGAAAATATGCAAAGCTAGAAAATACACTAGCACTTACAAATGACACAGAAGGTAAACCTAACCCAATTAATTTTGAGCTTGAGTTTGCTGAAGATGTAAAAAATGGAACAATAAAAATTTATGATGAAAACTTTTATCTTGTAAAAACATTAGAAGTAGAAGAGAAAGAAGCAGGAAAACAATCTTTTAATTGGGATGGAACCAATAATGCAGGAGAATACGCAAATGGTGGATTATATACCGTTGTTGCAGATTATTATAATACAGACGGTGTCAAATTAAGTGGCGAATTTGGTTCACATAAAATTGAATCTGTAAAATTTGAAGATAGTAAAACTTATCTAAAACTCGATGGTACATTTGTATCATTTGAACATGTCAAAGAGATCTATGAACCAGAACCAAAGGCAGAGACAGAGGAAGTATCATGAAAAAAAAATGTATTCTCGGCAAAGCCGAAGCTTTAGTGAGAGGAATTTTCAAGGGGCTTTGCTCCTTGGAAAGGAGATATTAAATGAATAGCTCTTTTTACAATGGAATATCAGGAATGAAAACCCACCAGTTTGGTATTGATGTTTGGGCCGCAAATATCACAGGTGTCAATACAACTGGTTTTAAAGCAAGTACACCTGAGTTTTCAAGTGTATTTAATACACAACTTGCAAACTCTTTTTTTGATCCAATTTTTAGCGATGTAGGACTAGGAAGTAAAGCGCAAGCTTCAGTTACTAACTTCAACCATGGTACAACTGTTGCAACTGCAGGAAAATATGATATGGCCATAAATGGCGATGGATGGTTTGGTGTTGTAGATCAAAATGGTGATAAATTTTACACTAGAGCTGGAGAATTTCAAAGAGATAAAGAGGGATATCTTGTTGATAATGAAGGAAATTATGTTACTGGAACTTCAGCAAATAACTTTCAAAATGGTATGGTTGTCGATGAACCTACTTCACCAGTTCCACTAGATGCAGTAACAGAACAATCAAAAATTCTAATCCCTGAAGAGTTAATTATACCTCCTGCGGCAACAACAAAAGTCAATTTTTCAGGAAGTTTAAATGCAGATATTGTGACTAAATTTTCAGGTGAAACAGGAAAAGATGAAGAAGTTGCAAATATTGAAGTGTATCGAACAAATATCATTGATGCACAAGGAAATGAAAATTCTCTTGAAATTCTCTTAACCAAGGTAGTTCCACAAGCTGAAACAGGTATAACGTGGAATGTCAAAGCGACATTAACTGATGAAAATAAAAATCCATTAACAACACAAGAGGGGCAAATAGAATTTAATGCTAGAGGTGCAATTATCTCAAATTCTCTCAATTCTATCGATAATAATGGCACAACTACCGCACTTAACTTTGGAACTTTTTATGATCCAAATGTTCCAAATTCTGGATTTGATGGATTGGTATCATTGAGTGGATTTGTGAGTGAAAGAGTAACAACTAAAGATGGTCATAAACAAGGAAATATTAAAGAGTATGGCATTGTTCCAGATGGAACTATCATGGCAAATTTTGACAATGGACAAGCACTTCCAATTTCAAGAATTGCAATTTTTAATTTCCAAAATGACGAAGGACTAGAAAGTGCAAACCCTGTCTATTTTAAAGAGAGTGCCAATAGTGGAAAAGCAAGATTTTATACAGATGCTGATGGTAATTATTTACAAGGGTCCACAGTTTCAACAAATAAGCTTGAAATGTCAAATCTTGATATTTCAACAGCACTCACTGAACTGCTGATTATGCAAAAAGCATTTGATGCAAGTTCAAAAAGTATTACAACGAGTGATCAACTGATACAAAATGCGATTAATATGAAACAATAAATTTTAATAATTTAAGAGGCTAAAAAATAGGCACGGTTGTTGCTCTATTATTTACAGAGTTGAAAAATAAAAAAAGCACATTTTTTTGTGTAAGTCTAATTTTGAATTAGCATAGCTTTTAGGAATTATTTCCAAAAAGGCATAATTAAAATAGTAGAAGGATATAATTATGATGAGATCACTTTGGGCTGGCGTAACCGGTCTACAAGCACACCAAATAGCGATGGATGTTGAGGGCGATAATATAGCAAATGTTAATACGAGTGGATTTAAATTTTCTCGTGCAAACTTCTCAAACCTACTATCACAATCAGCTAAAATCGCAACTGCGCCACAAGGTAATTTAGGTGGTAAAAACCCTATGCAAGTGGGATTAGGAACAGAGATCAATTCAGTTACAAGAATGTTTTCACAAGGTTCAATACAAACTACAAGTAAAAATACAGATCTTGCAATCCAAGGAAATGGCTTTTTTGTAATTAGTCCGGATGCAGGAGTCACTTATAAATATACAAGAAGTGGTGATTTTGTCTTTGATGCAAATGGAAATTTTGTAAATAACCAAGGTCTTATTGCACAAGGTTGGGTGAGAGATGATGTCACAGGACAAATTGACTCTACAGCACCTATTGGTAATATCACTGTAGCTCCAGGTCTTACTACACCTGCTCGTGAAACTTCAATTGTCAATATCAAGGCAAACCTAAATACTGGTAATTTAATTGAAAACAAATCTGTAATTCGTCAACTTGATAGTACAGATGGGTTAGCAGGAGGCCTAGATCCTGAAAAAATAGATGATTTTGGTGTACTTTTTACTGCAGATGGTGAATCATTCAATATGAAACCTGGTCAAGGAATTGATGTTAGCTTTGACAAAGGTGTCACACGGACTCAATTTAGATACACAGACACTATTGCACAAGTAGGAGCTGCTAATCCTGCTGAACCATTTAATTACACTTGGAAAGATACTGCTGGAAATACAAATAATGGAACAGGTAATACATTTTATTTTAATTCAACAGAAGACCTTAGAGCTTTAATGCAAGATTCTCTTCAAAATACTTCAAATACTGCAACAATCTCTGTAAATGCAGAGGGAAAATATGAACTTGAAAATGCAACTGTAGGTGGTACAGCTTTAGACATCCAAGTTGGAGGTATTGACGATGCTACTACAGATGTAAATGAACTATTTTCAAAAACAATGGCTTCACTTGCTGGTAATTTACCTGCAGGAAGTAATGGTATCAAGATATCTCAAGAGATTAATGCTGCAACTCATGCTGCAAGTATTGATGTTTTTGATTCACTTGGTACAAAACATACAGTCAGAACTGAATTTAGAAAAGCTGGTTTTGTTTATGACAATAATGGTACAAAAGTTGGTTCATCTTGGGATATGAAAGTCATTGTTCCAGAACCAGGAGATATAGGTGGACTCAATCGTGCAAATGAACTTGAAGGTCAAATTATCTTTGGTTCTGATGGATCATTGGCTTCATATACTCCAACAAGTATCACTTATACTGCAAATAATGGTTCTTCTCCAAATCAAACCATCCAGATGAATTTTGGTTCAGCCAATGCCTTTGATGGGATTACCAGTTTTGATAGTGAGTCAGGAACAACAGGTATCAGTCAAGATGGTTTTACAGGTGGAGATCTTGATGGTATTAGAATAGATGAGTCAGGAACATTAATCGGTAGTTTTACAAACGGAAGAAGTTTTGGTCTTGCACAAATGTCTATGGCAAAATTTACAAACAATATTGGTCTTGAAAGTGATGGTGGAAATACATTTGTACAATCAGCAAACTCAGGTGATCCAGTAATTGGTTCAGCAGCAACTGGTGGTCGTGGTTTTATCCAATCAAGTGCACTAGAGATGTCAAATGTTGATTTGAGTAGTTCACTAACACAACTTATCGTTGTACAACGTGGTTTTCAAGCAAATTCAAAAACTATTACAACTTCAGATCAAATGCTTAACACCTTGTTACAACTTAAACAATAAAAAAGTAGTTATACTATATACTAATCCTATCTATTGTTATACACCTGAGGAGCATAAGCCCCTTAGGCTACGTTAACACTAAGTTCTCCTTAGAAGAGAACTCACGCGCAGGTAAACCGTGCTTTAATTAAAAATTAGGATTAGTATTATGACTGTTACCCTCCATCACCACACTCCATTAGTTATATGTTCAGACGCAATTCGTACATGTTGGCAAAGTTTTGATAAAAGCGACGATGGAGGAGAGAAAGATAGAGAACTTATAGATCGTGTGGGAAATAAGTTCAAACATGCTTCTACTCTTGAACACTTAGTTTATACATTTTATATCAAAGGAATCAGTCGAGCACTTTTGCAAGAATTAGCACGACATCGCATGGCTTCACTCTCTGTAAAGTCAACAAGATACACACTCAAAGAGCTAAAAAACGAAGACTCATTTAACACTAAAGATAGACAAAGGGCTTCAAAATATCTTGTCATGACAGATGTTGAAATGGTTGATGATATGAGTATTGTAGCACTCGAAAATTTACGACTTATTCTTAAAAATGGTATCTCAAACGATAAAGCAAAATATTGTCTACCTGAAAGTTATAAAACAGAACTCACATGGACGATTAACGCAAGAAGCTTACAAAATTTCATAGGTTTAAGAAGTGATAAAGCAGCACTTTGGGAAATAAGAGATTTAGCAAATATACTTTATCAAACACTGCCAGAAGATCATAAATATCTCTTTACTGATTATTTGAAATAGTTGTCATTCCATACGCTAACCAGTCTTGCAATCCACCACGATACCAAAGAAGTTTCTCTTTAGGATATCCTAAATCAATAAGAGTAAAAATTGCTTTTGAAGATTGAATACACCAACTTCCGTTACAAAAAAGTATAGCTTTTTTAGCACGTGAAAAATCTAAACCTTTTTTACTCTTTTTAATATTTAATATTTTTAACATATATTCAAAATCTTCTTTAAAATCTCCATCATATACAATTTCATTATAAGGAAGATTTACAGATGTGGGAATTGTAATTTGTTCATACCACTCTGCCCTTCTTGAATCAATGAGTATATATTTTGAAGGTTCTTTATCTGATTTTTGTATATGTTCTAAAACTTCAAGTTCGCCTACTGTTTTAATATCTTTATCTATGGATATAGGCTGTAAAATGCCAAGCGTAGTTAAAAAGGTCTTTTTACATACTTGTGGAGCTTGTTTATCTATAAAATTTTGACTATATATGCTGTTTGGAATAATAGGAATATCTAAACATTTTCCATTTTGAATACGTTCAATAAGTATAGGTCTATTATTATGCATTGCTTTTACACCACTATATTGAAGTGATTTTATATTTATTTTAGCTTCTACAAATGGTGATAAAAAGATTAAAAATATAATCAATTTCATACTAATTCCCCCTATATAATTTAATATACTAACATCTTCTTATAAAAAATTTAATAAATATTTTAAAACTGTTTTAGGTTTCTCTTCATGTGGAATATGTCCACAATTTTTTATAATCATAAGTTTAGCATTTGGCAAATCTTTTTCTAACTGATAACCTTTACTTTTGCGAACGACAACATCTTTTTCACCCCAAATTAAAAGAGTGGGAACTTTAATTTCACTATAACGTTTTGAAACCGTATCAATATCATCAGGAATAAGGTCATCTATTGCATATAAATAAGTTGATTTTGCATTTGCTTTATCAAGATTTTTAGCCATGATATCAATAGTGGATTTTTCAATTTTTGATTTATCATAAAAAGCATATTTATATGACTCATTCACTTCGTAAGAAGAAGGTAGTATATAAAAACCAAGTGGTCCAATTATAGGAATTTTTAGCTGACGAATCAAGCTTGGAATATATTGCCTATATGCAGCTGGATCTATAAGTACCATTTTAGCAATATTAGTCTGGTCCATAAGCACTACACTTAGTGCAACACCACCACCGTAAGAGTGTCCAATCAAGATAACATCTTTTAAATTATGATTTTTAATAAACCTAGATACCAATACCGCTTGATCATATACAGAATAACGATAATCTTTAGGTTTAGGAGAGTTACCAAAACCTTTTAAATCAAGATTGAACACTTGAAATTTTTTAGAGAGTGGTTCTATTAAATGGTGAAAACTATAACTACTTGAACCAAATCCATGTAGCAGTAGTAATGGTCTACCCTTCCCTTTTATTTCAGAATGAAGTTGAAGATCACTAAGAGGTGATATTTCAACTCTATCCTTCCAGGTATTTGGTATTTTACTACTACATCCTACAAAAAATATCAATAAAAAAAGAAGAAGGCTATGTTTCATAACAATTTGCAACTTTTTGAACCACTTGATAAATTCGATCAACAGAAACAATTTCAACCTTTTCATGTCTTGAATGTGGAGATCTAATATTTGGTCCGATAGAGGTAAATTTCATATTTGGATATTTTTCACTGATGATTGCACACTCCAATCCTGCATGAATGGCTTTGAATTCACTTTTTCCAAATACTGAAATCATCGCTTTTTCTACTTCTTTTGAGAAACTGTTTATCTCTGGTTTCCACGCTGGATATTTCCCCTCACACTCGATATGAAAATCAAATGATTCAAAAAAATTCTGATATTGTTCTTGCACCTGTTTTAAACCAGTATCATCCATAGCTCTTGCACTTGTTTGTATTTTTAAAGTACCTTCTTTAAGTGAAATAATTGCTAAGTTAATACTTGTATCTGGTACATTTAATGTTTCATTAAAAGAGAGTACTCCATGTTTAAATCTATCAATAACAGAAATAATTTCTGCTCCATCAACTACCGTATAAATACCTTCTTTTTTTTCAACCGTTATATTAGCTTCGTTTTGTAATTCACTTTCACAATATATAATAGCTTCTAAATTTGTAGGTATAGAGTTAACACGTTCACCACCTTTTAATGAAGCAATTTGTACATTTTTATCTTTTAAAAATCTACTAAAAAGTTTAATAGCATTAGGAATACCTTTATGAATTTCTACACCTGAATGTCCTCCAGGTAACCCACTAATAATCAGTTTATAAAAAGTTCCTGTTTTTGTAGTAAGTTTATAATCCTTCATAGCTGATATATCAACCCCTCCTGCACATCCTACATAGACTTCAGCTTCATCTTCACTATCAAGATTTAACATGAATTTAGAATCAAGTGTAAATGCCAATGCACTTGCCCCTATCAATCCAACTTCTTCATCACTAGTAAAAAGAAATTCACATCCTCTACCCTCATCCATCAAAGCCATCATCATGGCAATTGCCATACCATTATCTGCACCAAGTGTTGAATTTTCTGCCATCATCCAACCATTTTCTATAAAAGTTTTTATTTTTGGGGCTTTACCTACACATACCATGTCATAATGGGCTTGAAAAGCTAGTTTTGGAGTCCCTTTTTTGATGAGAATATTTTCTGCTTTATCGGTCTGAACTTCGTAACCTCTCTCTTTTGCAAAGGAGATTAAAAAATCTTTGAGTTTAGAAGCATTATGGGAACAATGAGGAATTTGTGTAATTTGTTGAAAATAATCGAAGATTTTTTGCATGGGTATCCTTTATTAAAAAAGGATACCTAATTTTTTTAGAATTTATAGTTAAAACCAATAGCAATGTATGGAAGAATCTCATATTTATCTAACTCATCTTGAAGACTTTTTTTCTCTTTTTCAAGCCTTTCATTTAAATTATCTTTTAATGTTTGTGGTGCAGCAACTGTATAATGTGGTGTATAGTCAATTTTAGCAGAACCTTGAAAAATGATACCTATATCATAAGTAAAACCAAAACCTTTATCTTTTGCAAATGATGTATCACCACCAATTCCTATATAAGGTGCAACAGGATCAAAATCTGCAAAGGTATCAATACTGCCTACATCTTTTGCTTCAAATTTATACCCTTGAATTTCAAAATCCAAATTACTTGATGGTGTTAATTTACCATCTAATTCACTATTATTTATAATGATACCTGCACTCGTTCTAAAACTTCCTCCCCATGGATGCCAATCCAAAAGAAATGTAAAGTCTTGAATTTTTGCATCAAATTCATAGTCAAGTTCTTCATCTTCTATATCTACATCACTTACTGAAAATAGATCAAATCCAGCACGTACTCCAAATTTTTGGTCAATTTTATACTTTACATTTGCACCAATTCCAATAGCTGAAATTCCACCTAAACTCGCACCAATAGATATATTTTTTGCTTCTGCTGAAGCATTTGAAACTAAAACGGTACTTAGAATTACACTAACCAATATATTTTTTTTCATAATAATCCCTTTATTTATATCATGATAGATCGACACAAAACATAAAATATTAAACCTTAACCCTTTGCGCGTGTGTTAATGCCACAGCTATAGCATCTGTGATATCTAGTGGTTTAATCTCTTTTGTAATTTTAAGTATCCTTTTTACCATAAAAGCAACTTGTTCTTTCTTAGATTTTCCATTTCCTGTTACTGCTTTTTTAACTTGTAATGGTGTATATTCACTAAAGTTTCCAAAATCTTGCAAAATTTTTAAACTGAGTGCTCCACGAAATTGTGCTAACTTGATAAAAGTTTTGGGATTATATGCATAAAAAATATCTTCAATCGCCACTTCATCAATCACTTTATCTTTTAAAACAGTATCTAACCCCTCAACCAATTCTGAAATTTGATACTGCAACTCTTTTTCTTTGATTTTAATAAGCCCTGCTTCTACGAGCACCGTTTTATTTTTTGTTTTTTCTATAATGGCATAACCACAGTTTATTGTTCCAGGATCTATCCCTAAAATAGTCATAAAAACTCTCTTCTTGTACGAAATTCTGGCTATTTTAAAATAAATTTGATAAAATATTCACATGTGAATAGCTTCATGTGAATAAAAAGGAGATTTAAGTGTTAATTACCAATATTTTAGATCTCTTAAAACATGAAATATCTAGTCAAGAGTATGTACGATATATCAAACAACTAAAATTTCAAGAAAATGAATCAAAGTCTGATCATATCGTATTTATAGCACCAAATCCTCTTATTGCCAAATGGGTTAAAACAAAATATTGTAATAAAATTTCACATATTTATGAGAGTCAAACAGGACAAAAACCAACTATTCTTATCAAAACAAAAGATACGATTGAGGGTGTGAAAAAACCTATTGAAACTCAAGAGACAAAAGTAGTCTCTACTATTTTAAACCCCTCTTATACTTTTGATACTTTTATTGTAGGAAGTTCTAACCAATTTGCTTTTTCAACAGCTCAAGCAGTTGCAAAGAAACCTGGATCAAACTATAATCCTCTTTTTATCTACGGATTTAGTGGTCTTGGTAAAACCCATCTACTACAAGCTATAGGAAACCAGGCACAGCATTTTGGATACTCTGTCATCTATACTACCAGTGAACAGTTTTTAAATGATTTTATTTATAACCTAAGAAATAAAACTCAAGATCGTTTTCGACAAAAGTATAGAGAATGTGATTTTCTCTTAATCGATGATATTCAATTTTTAAGTCGAAAAGAGCAGACACAAGAGGAGTTTTTCCACACTTTTAATGAATTACACTCACTCAATAAACAGATAGTTATGACTAGTGATAAGCCACCTAAAAAAATTGCCGGTTTTGAAGATCGTCTTAAAAGTCGATTTGAGTGGGGATTGATGGCTGATGTGCAACCTCCAGGGCTTGAAACTAAAATCTCTATCATCCAAAAAAAATGTGAACTTGATGGTGTTGAATTAAATCAAGATATTATTAATTACATTGCATCTAACATGGGAGATAATATCCGTGAAATAGAAAGTGCAATTATCAACTTAAATGCCCATGCAAAGATGCTCTCACAAGAAATTACACTTGATTTTGCAAAACATGTGATGAAAGAACAAATCAAAGAAAAAAATAAAAATATTACACTTGAAGATATTATCAAAACCATTTCTAAAGAACTAAATATTAAACCGAGTGATATAAAATCTAAAAAAAGAACTAAAAATATTGTTGAAGCGCGTAGAATTGGAATTTATTTGGCAAGATCTTTAACCCCAAACTCAATGCCAGCACTTGCATCATACTTTGATATGAAAGATCATACAGCTGTTTCGCATAATATGAAAAAAATAAACGAAATGTTAGAATCCAATGAAAATTTCAAAGTGAGAGTTGAAGAGATTAAAAATAAAATTGCGTCAAAAGAAAGCTAAGGAGTGTGAATAATTGTGAAAAAAGATAAAAAGTTTTTCAACAAAAAAACAGTGGAATTAAGGGAAGAAGAGATAGTTTTCACACTTTCAACCGATACTACTTCTATTACTAAAATTATTATAAATAAAGGGGAACAGATATGAACATAGAAATCAACAAAAATGTGTTAGAGCATATGCTCATAAATGCGCAAAGCTTTCTAGAAAAAAAAGATGCTTCACAGATTACATCTCATGTACTTTTAAATGCAACAGGATTAAATCTTAAAGTAAAAGCAACAGACTTTGAAATAGGTCTAGTAATGGAAAGTACCAATGTAAAAATTATAGAAAATGGATTATCATCTGCTAATGGTAAAAAGCTTTTAGATATTGTGAAAATATTAAAAGATGATATCATTTCTTTAAAAACAGAAAATGACTTTTTACATATAAAACAAAAACGTTCAAAATTTAAACTTCCTATGTTTAATGCTGAAGAGTTTCCTGAATTTCCTACTATTGATAATAAATCACGTTTTGATATTAAAGCGATTGATTTTTTACACTCTATTAAAAAAATAACTCCTGCGATTGATACTAATAATCCAAAATATGAATTAAATGGAGCTCTAATAGATATCGTTGATAATCAAGTCAAGTTTGTTGCAACAGATACTAGACGATTAGCAGTTGTTACTTTACAAAAAAATATAGAATTTGATATCTCTCTTATAATTCCTAAAAAAGCAATAGGTGAAATTCAAAAACTTTTTTTCGATGAAATGAATATTTACTATGATGAAAATATATTACTTATAAAATCAGAGAATTTTACATTTTTTACAAAGCTTATTAATGGTAAATATCCTGACTATCAAAGGATTATTCCAAAAGAACATAAAGTAGAATTAAATTTAAATCGAGAACAAATTGTAGACCATCTTAAACAAATTTCTATAATTTCTTATGAAATGAAACTTACCTTCTCAAATGAGGCTATTACATTTGAAAGTCTTAATGAGGATAATATCGAAGCAAAAACACAACTTGAATATAGTAGTAACTTAAATGAAGAGATTTCAATTGCTGTAAATAGTAAATATATTTTAGATTTTTTAAGTCAAATTGAAAAAAATGAATTTAAACTTAGATACAATGACTCATCACTACCGTTTTTACTTGAGTCTGATGGCTTTATAACGGTAATTATGCCTATAATGCAATAATAAAGGAAATATTAAATGCAAGAAAATTACGGAGCATCCAATATTAAAGTCCTTAAAGGACTTGAAGCAGTTAGAAAACGACCAGGTATGTATATTGGTGATACCAATATAAATGGTCTTCATCATATGATTTACGAAGTTGTAGATAACTCTATTGATGAATCTATGGCTGGATATTGTGATAAGATCAATATCGAAATTACAACCGAAGGCTCTGCTATTATCTCTGATAATGGACGGGGAATTCCAACAGATATTCATCCAACTGAGAAAGTTTCTGCTGCTACAGTTGTTTTAACTGTACTTCATGCTGGTGGTAAGTTTGATAAAGATACTTATAAAGTCTCTGGTGGTCTTCATGGTGTTGGTATTTCAGTAGTAAATGCACTCTCTAAAAAATTGATTTTGAAAATTAATAGAGAGGGTACAAAACATTATCAAGAGTTTGAAAAAGGTATCCCAACAATGCCTCTTGGTGAAGTGGGTACTACAAATAGAGCAGGAACAACTGTTGAGTTTTGGCCAGATGATAGTATTTTTGAAGTGACTGAGTTTGATTACGATATTTTGTCAAAAAGATTTAAAGAACTTGCCTATCTAAATCCAAAAATCACAATCAATTTTAAAGATAACCGTGTTGGAAAAGATGAAACGTATCATTTTGAAGGTGGAACAGCACAATTTGTTGAAGATCTAAATAAAGCAGATGCTATTACAAAACCTATCCAAATTATAGAAAGCGTTGAAGATTTAGAGATAGATCTTGCTCTTTTGTATAATACTTCATACCATGAAAAACTGTACTCATTTGTAAATAATATCAAAACACCAGATGGGGGGACGCATGAAGCTGGATTTCGTGCAGGACTAACACGTGCAGTTGTAAAATATATCAATAACAATGCAGCACAAAGAGAAAAAGATATCAAAATATCTGGTGATGATGTCAAAGAAGGACTTATCGCAATTGTGAGTGTTAAAGTACCTGAGCCACAATTTGAAGGACAAACAAAAGGAAAACTAGGAAATACCTACGTAAGACCTCTTGTTCAAAAATTGCTTAATGAAGCACTTTCAAAATACTTTGAAGAAAATCCTCTTGAAGCCAAACAAATCATGAATAAAGCACTTGCCGCAGCTCGAGGTCGTGAAGCAGCTAAAAAAGCAAGAGATTTGACTAGACGAAAAGATACTATGAGTGTTGGTACACTTCCAGGGAAATTAGCAGATTGTCAAAGTAAAGATGCTTCAATCTCTGAAATATATCTGGTAGAGGGAGATTCTGCTGGAGGAAGTGCAAAACAAGGACGTGATAGAGTTTTTCAAGCAATTTTACCACTCAAAGGTAAAATCTTAAATGTAGAAAAAAGTCGAATTGATAAGATTTTAAAATCTGAAGAGATCACAAATATAATCACAGCTTTAGGGTGTGGTATTGGTGAAGAATTTAATGATGAAAAACTGAGATATCATAAGGTCATTATCATGACCGATGCGGATGTTGATGGTAGTCATATTCAGACACTTCTTTTGACTTTCTTGTTTAGATTTTTAAATCCTGTAATTGATCAAGGATATGTATATCTAGCACAACCACCATTGTATCGTTATAAAAAAGGTAAAAAAGAGATTTATCTCAAAGATGATGCTGCAATGAATGAGTATTTGATTGAACATGGAATTGAAACTGTAGAGTTTGAAGGTATGGGTAAGAAAGATTTAACAGAGCTTTTTAAAATTGTATCTGCATATCGAAGTGTTTTAAATGAGTTGGAGAAGCGTTTTCATGTACTTGAAGTGATTCAATACTTAATTGAAAATCCAGATGTGATCGCACTTAAAGGTGAAGATCTCTATAAAAACCTTGAAGCATATATTAAAACATTGGGATATAACATCTTAAATCACAAAGTAAGTGAAGATGAAGTGCATCTCTATGTACAAAATCTTGATGGACTTGAAGAGATCAAAGTAAATGATGACTTCTTTGCAAATCCACTCTTTACTGAGGCAGTATATATCAATAATAAAATTAAAGATAGAGATTTAGAAGTTTCAAATCAAGATCTTATGATTATGCTTGATGGTGTTGAAAAGTCAGCGAAAAAAGGTGCATATATCCAAAGATATAAAGGTCTAGGTGAGATGAACCCTGAGCAACTTTGGGATACTACCATGGATCCAAGCAATAGAAGACTTTTAAGAGTAACAATTGAAGATGCTGCTGCAGCAAGTGATACATTTACACTCTTTATGGGTGATGAAGTAGAACCAAGAAGAAATTATATTCAAGATCATGCTAAAGATGTTAAGCATTTGGATGTGTAATATGTATAATTCTTGGCAAAGCCACAGCTTTAGTGCTAGGAATTTTTTAGGGACTTCGTTCCTGAAAAAGGAGACATTAATATGAAATATGGTGAAAAAGAGATCATTGAATTTGATGTCGAAAAAGATTTAGAGATTTGGCCAAACAAACATAAAAAAGATTATGTGATTAAAGTTACACTTCCTGAGTTTATGGCTTTGTGTCCAAGAAGTGGATATCCTGACTTTGCAACTATTTATTTGGAGTATACTCCAGATGCGTGGGTTGTTGAACTTAAAGCGATTAAACTTTATATCAATTCATTTATGACTAGAAATATTTCGCATGAAGATAGTGCCAACGAGATTTATGATATTTTGATGCAAAAATTAAAACCAAAGTGGATCAAAGTTGTAGCAGATTTTAACCCTCGAGGCAATGTTCATACTATCATCGAAATAGATAGTAAATATGTTAAATCCTAAGCTTATTCAATCATTCTTTACTGCGGCTTCTATCCAGAGATGGAATGACTATCCAAGAATGGTTGAATTAGTAGAACTTGATAAGCAAGCTCATAAATTTATCATTGCGTATCTTTTTGCAAAAATTGAAATAGATAATGGCAATGATATTGATATGTCAGCACTTATTGAAGCAGGTGTATTTGAATTTTTACGTCGTGTAGTAGTGACTGATATCAGACCTGATGTTTTTCGTATCATGCTTCAAAAAAAACGTAAAGAGTTAAATGGTTGGGTTCTTGATCAACTTGGAGAACTTATCAATGATATTGATGATGGAGCTTTCTATAAACGATTTGAACAGTACTTACTTGATGAAGATATGTATAAAAAAGAGCGATTTATACTTAGAGCAGCTTCTTATATCTCTACAAAATGGGAATTTTCAATTATCTATCAAACCAGTCAATTTTTAAATGATATTGACGAGGTCAAAAGAGATGTAGAGGCAGAGATCGAAGATTATCATGAGCTTTTAGGGGTTCGAAAATTTTCCCTTAACAAAAAATTATCTAGATTTATTGATCTTAGTGGAAGACTTCGTTTTCAAAAACGATGGGCGCAAACTCCAAGAGTACCTGAAACTTCTGTTTTAGGACATATGTTAATTGTTGCACTTTTAAGTTATTTTTACTCTATCAAAAGTGGTGCATGTCAAAAACGTTTAGAAAATAACTTTTTTTGTGCTCTGTTTCATGATCTACCAGAAGCATTGACACGAGACATTATTACCCCTGTGAAATATTCTGTAAGTGGTATGGATGAAATTATTAGTGAATATGAGATACTCAAAATTGAAAATGATATATTGCCACTGATTCCTTATCCATTAAGAGATGAGTTTTCATATCTTCTTGGGCTATATGATGGTAAAAAAGATGAGTTTTTAAATAAAACATATCAAAAAACTATTAAAGTTGTAGAGGAACTTAATACTTATAATGAAGATAGGTATAACGCTGTTGATGGGTTTGCATTAAAAGCTTGTGATCGATTGGCTGCATTTATCGAAGCAACTTTATCAATATCACATGGTGTAAAATCAAATGAGCTTATAAATGGAAAAAAACAGACATTAGATAAGATAAAAGAGAATAAAAATATAAATGGAGTAAATTTTTATAAATTAGCGCAAGAGTTTGAGAACTCTTTAATAGACCCCCCTCAAGGTTCCTGCGGCACATAAAAAGATAGGGTGCGCTGCTGTGTTCCCACCCTGACGCGTTATCCTAAAATCCTATTGCACAGGTCTTAAAGGGAGCACTCAAGAAGCCGATACTTCCTCAATGCTGGATGGGGATTATATAAAAATATAGCTTAAGTGTAGTTAAAGGACAAAAAAGTGGAGATTAGAAGAACATTAAAAGGATGGTTTTTATCATTTTTTAGAGAGATTTTTGTTTATCATAATAGCTCATTAGAGTTTCGTGCAAAGCTTTTAGCTGTAGTTATTGGTGCAAATAAACAGATAGATGGGTGTGAAAAAGATTTACTGTTAGAGATAGCGAAAGAGACTTACCCTGATGATATAGCAAGAGTTGATGTACTTGTAAATACAACAAAAGAGTTTGTGAAAAAAATCATAGAGAATAATGGACTCAATGTCAATGAGCTTATTTTGAGTATTAATCAAGATTTAAAAGAGGTAAAAAGATTTCATGAGAAGATTGAGGTAGATCAACTTAAACGATTTATAGTATGTACAGAAAATGATGAGGAGACACATATCACTCAAATTCGAATCATTGAATATTTAGAAAGATCTATAGACAATTTTAATAAATTACGATAAAATACCAATCCTTTTAGAGAGGTGGCCGAGTGGTCGAAGGCGCTCGCCTGGAACGCGGGTGTAGTTTATTCTACCGAGGGTTCGAATCCCTTCCTCTCTGAACCAACTAGATTTAAACCCCATAAATATGGGATTTGGTAAAGAAAGACAAACTTACTATACAACAACTAACCAACAGAAAACTATTAAATATATTAACAATCTTTCTTATTTACAAAAAATCAATTTAACTTATTATTTTGTAATCCGATACAAAAAGAAGATATTAAAATACTCTTTATATACAAATGATGAAATACTTAGTATGTATTTGAGAGACTTGATATTAAAATCACTTAGAAAGATTGATATGTTTGATTTAAGAAATAAATATGAAGTAAAATTTACTTACTCAATCACAGAAGAACTACAAAAAGAGTTAGAAGATAAAGGTGAAGATGTAGTTGAAAATATGCTCAAAAAATTAAATGAGTGTGTTGATAATAATAATCATATTTCTAATATAAATGTCAAATATAAAGAAATTACAATTGAAGAATGTATAGAAAAATTTACTATACATAAAGAAGTAATAGAAAGAGTTTCAAAAGCCTCTCTAAACAAATATAAAACAAGTTTTAAT
>JADGDK010000340.1 GCA_016744895.1 Campylobacterales bacterium
GAGGTAGATATCAGAGCTATTTTAGCACTTACGGGCGATCCAGCTACTATCTCTGATCAACCGCATGTAAAAGGTGTCTTTGAAGGTGACAGTTCTTTACTCCTAGATATCATTTCAGCATTTAACTCAGGCATGAATTATGGTGGAAAACCATTTGTAAATAAACCAAATGAAATATATCCTTTTGCTGTGATAAACTCTTTTGCAAAAAATCCTAAAACACTTCAAAAAAAGATGCAAAAGAAAATCAAGCATGGTGCGAAAGGAATTATTACGCAGCCTGTTTATGATTTAGAAAATGCAAAAAAACTTTTAGAGCTTTTAGACGCTGCAAATGCAGACTGTTGTCCAGAGTATAAAAAAGCGGACTTGATTCTTGGTATCTTTCCAATTACAAAACTTCGTACAGCGCAATTCTTATCTGCTCATGTTCCAGGAATTCATGTTCCAGATATGTGGATAGAAGAGCTTAGGATTGCAAATGAAAAAGGGGCTGAAGAGGAGTATAAAGTTGGATTTGAACTTAGTAAAAAC
>JADGDK010000341.1 GCA_016744895.1 Campylobacterales bacterium
CCATCTCTCAACAGTAGGGTCAAGAGGAACTAATGGTGTTGGTTTAACTGTCCAGTCAAACTCAGCTAACATTACTGTACCAATATCTGTAATCAATGGACAAACTGTATAACCAGCATATTTAGACTCTAGCTTTTTTCCTTCCATTTGTGCAATGATATTGTCTACAAGAACTTTATACTGCTTTCTTACAGATCCACCAGTTTTACCCATTGGTACTTGTGCAATATCACCAATTGAGAATACATTGTCGTATTTAACATGTTGAAGCGTCTCTTTATTTACAGGAACCCAACCTTTAGCTGAACCAACATCAGATTCACCCACTTCTCTTGGAGCTACTGCATCTGGAGTAATATGTATAAAATCGTATGGTACTTCTACTTGCTCATGCTTAGAGATAACCTCGAAATCTTTCATAATAGGGTCAAAAGGTCCTTTTTCTTGCCATTTTGCATCAAAAGTAGCTATTTTTTTCTCTTTATCGACTCTTACTAGGTTATGTCTAAAGTGCCATTTAAAGTCTTCTCTTT
>JADGDK010000342.1 GCA_016744895.1 Campylobacterales bacterium
TTCTAAAGCTACTCGAAGCCATAAATCATAATCTTCACAAACTTCTAAACGCTCATCAAAAACACCTACTTTATCCAGTAAACTTTTATGGATGAGTGTTGCTGATGGAGCGATAATACAGTGAGATAAACACTCATCAAATATCTCTCCACCATACTTTTTAAACTTTTTAGGAATCTTAATCTCTTTAGAATCTCTAATCCACTTCTCATCTGTGTAACTCATAAGAATCTTAGGATTGTTATTATGAAACTCTACTTGCAATTTTAATTTTTTTTTATCCCATTCATCATCAGAATCTAAAAATGCTATCCACTGAGATGTGGCACTTTTTATCCCTCTGTTTCTAGCAGAGGAAACTCCACTATTTTTTTGATAAATGTAAACAATATTTGGAAAATCTTGAGCTATTAAAGAAGTGTTATCATTTGAACCATCATCTACCACAATTATTTCAGACGGTTGATGAGTTTGAGCATAGATAGATTCTATTGCTCTTCTTAAAAAATCATAACGATTAAATGTTGGTA
>JADGDK010000343.1:0-270 GCA_016744895.1 Campylobacterales bacterium
GAGTAAAAAAATAGCACAACAAGAAGCTGCAAAAGTAGCGATAGAACTACTAAAGAAGGAAAAATAGTGAACAGTTTTGGACAAAAATTAAAATTTAGCACTTTTGGAGAGTCTCATGGAACAGCACTTGGTTGCTTACTTGATGGTGTTCCTGCTGGACTAGAGATAGATGAAGCATATATTCAATCAGAACTAGACAGAAGAAAACCTGGTAAATCAGAGTTTGAAACAGCGAGAAAAGAAGCAGACAAAGTTGAAATACTCTCAGGT
>JADGDK010000343.1:280-529 GCA_016744895.1 Campylobacterales bacterium
CGCTATGGTAATTTACAACACAAATCAAAAATCAAAAGATTACTCAAATATCAAAGATGTATTTCGTCCAGGTCATGCGGATTTCACATACTTTCATAAGTATGGCATTAGAGATTATCGTGGTGGGGGAAGAAGCTCAGCAAGAGAAACAGCAGCAAGAGTTGCTGCAGGAGCTATTGCAAAACTAATGTTACATACTTTGAATGTATCTATACAAAGTGGAATCAGTGAAGTTGCAGGAATTAAATC
>JADGDK010000344.1 GCA_016744895.1 Campylobacterales bacterium
CCTTTCCACTTACAACCTCTTCAACCTCCTTACCTCCCGCTTTCCCTTCAATTAAGGTGACATCTAGTCCTTCCTCAAGGTAATAACCGTGTTCAATCGCCGCATAATATCCAGCAAACTGAAATTGATGTTTCCATTTTAATTGAAGGGTTACCGCCTCATTTGCCTTGGAAACCGAAAGCCCAGAGAACATGGTGTAGAAAATAACTAAGACTATTATCCAGCTCTTTTGTTTTAGCGTCGTCATAAGAATCATGAATATGTACGTCCTCGGTTCTTCAGTGATTGGTCAAGTGATAGATTCTCAGCTACCTCATCTTGATATCTTATCTTTTTCACAACCGTTGTTTGAATTGTATCATACGTTAGTTTTAAACAAAACCTAACAAAAAGCGGATGGGTACAATAAATCCCCAGATTCTTTCGTATTATTTCTAAAGGTATGAATTCAGGTGTAAAAGCAGATTGTCTAGTTGGCTTGCGACACCAAAGAACGTAGTATCAGTGCAAGATAGACATTTCGCATAC
>JADGDK010000345.1 GCA_016744895.1 Campylobacterales bacterium
ACCCTGCTCTCAGTGATCCTAAACCAATCTCTCTTAACTTTGAAAAAAAGATTTTAATGATAACAGGTGTAAATGCCGGTGGTAAGACGATGCTTTTAAAAGCTATCCTCTCTTCAGTCTTTATGGCAAAGTACCTTTTACCGATGCGCATAGATGCGAATAAATCTTCTATCGGTCACTTCAAAGAGATAAATGCCATCATCGATGACCCACAGTCTGTTAAAAATGATATCTCTACGTTTGCAGGACGTATGCAAGAATTTTCCAAACTCTTTGGGAAAGATAATTTCATCGTTGGTGTGGATGAGATAGAACTCGGAACTGACTCTGATGAAGCCGCAACACTTTTCAAAGTTATTCTAGAAAAGCTTTTACAAAAAAATAGTAAAATCATCATCACAACCCACCACAAACGTTTAGCGGCTATGATGGCTGTGAATGACCACGTAGACTTACTTGCGGCTATCTATGATGAAAAAAATCAAAAACCTACCTATGAATTTTTACACGGTACTATCGGTAAATCG
>JADGDK010000346.1:0-277 GCA_016744895.1 Campylobacterales bacterium
GAATAACCCCATCAATTCCGATTTGTTCATTAAAACTTGCAGCTGTGCGAACAGAATCTTGACCGGTTAATGAATCTGCAACGTAAAAAACTTCATCAGGTTTAACAGCGTCTTTAACGGCGTGTAATTCACCCATTAGTTCTTCATCAATAGCTAAACGACCTGCCGTATCAATAATTGCAGTAGCTTGTTCTTTTTTAGCTGCTTGCATCGTATCAAAGGCGACGGCAGCGGGATCTGCGCCTGATTGTTGTCGGACGACACGGACACCAAGACG
>JADGDK010000346.1:287-526 GCA_016744895.1 Campylobacterales bacterium
AAGCACCCACTTGAATAAGTTGCTCAACTGCTGCCATTCTTTGTAAATCCGCTGCAGCGATGAGTACTTTTTTCTGTTTGTTTTTTAAGTAGAGAGCTAGCTTACCAGTCGTTGTTGTTTTACCTGAACCTTGAAGACCCATCATTAAGATAGTGGTTGGAGGCTTTGAGCCAAAAACAAAACCTTGGTGACCTGGAACTAATAAAAGTTCATGTAAACGCTTTTGCATAGAGTTTAAG
>JADGDK010000347.1 GCA_016744895.1 Campylobacterales bacterium
TTCTTTGTAATAGCAATCGCTGCGTCAGAAGTTGCTGTAGGTCTTGGATTATTAATTGTATGGCATAAACGTCATGGTAAAATTGATTTAGATTCAATGTCAACAATGAGAGGATAAAAGAATGGAAAAATATTTATATATTGCACTTTTTGCACCTTTAGTTAGTTCTCTGTTCGCAGCATTATTTACTGCAACTCCAAAGAAAACTTTCGTAGGAATTATTGCAAGTTTACTGATTTTTACAGCTTTTGCAAGTAGTTTTATACTATTAACTCATATTTTAGATGGTGGAGCTCCCGTTCATGTAGAGATGATGACATGGATGGCTACTGGTGATCTTTATATACCATTTGGTTTTGTTGTTGATCAAGTATCTGTAACAATGATGATGGTTGTAACAACGGTTTCTACTGTTGTTCACGTTTACGCTATTGGTTACATGGATCATGATAAGTCATTCAATCGTTTCTTTGCTTACCTTTCAGCATTTGTTTTCTCAATGATGATTCTTGTTATGTC
>JADGDK010000348.1 GCA_016744895.1 Campylobacterales bacterium
TTGTAGTTCCAAGCTACGCATAAAGGATTCAACATGGCAATTACATCAACAGGCTTAAATGCAGCCTTAAACCCAGAAACTGCTACGTCTTCGATTAGTACAGAAGATAAGAGTATTTTAGGAAAAGATGATTTTATGAAACTTCTTTTAGTTGAGTTACAACATCAAGACCCAACTGAACCTATGGATAGTGAGAAAATTTTAACACAAACATCTCAATTAGCAACTCTAGAGTCAGCGGAAAATACAAAAGAGGCACTAGACACTCTTTCTGCGGCGATGCAGAGCACTCAGGAGTTTTCAGTTGTTAGCTCTATAGGTAAAAGAGCGGATCTAGGTAGTGACGCTATCGCTTATGAAGAGAATACTCCAACAGATTTTGAGTTATATTTTCCTGAAGATGTCGCAAATGGTACTATTGAAGTAACAGACTTAGAAGGAAATCTTGTTTCAACTATAAAAATTGATGTTGTAGATGATGAAGGTGAAGATATAGACAGTTTAGCAGCAGGTGTTTAT
>JADGDK010000349.1 GCA_016744895.1 Campylobacterales bacterium
GAATTGTACGAAGTTAATTATCCTCTAAATAATTAAAAATTCCATCAGGTAGCTTCCTTTTAAATAATAATTAAAATAAGTATGACAGAACATATATATCAATATAATAGAGAATTTAAACTGGAAAATGGACAAATCTTAAATGATATCCAAATTACTTATCATACCGGTGGTAATTTAAATCATGAAAGAGATAATGTTGTTTGGATTTGTCATGCACTAACAGCGAATTCTAATGTTACAGAATGGTGGCCAAATATGGTTGGCAATGGATTATTATTTGATACATCAAAATATTTTATCATATGTGCAAATGTTTTAGGTTCGTGCTATGGAACAACAGGACCATTGTCATTAAATCGACAAATTGGAGAGCCATACTATCATAATTTCCCTTTAATTACAATCCGGGATATAGTAAATGCTCACGAATTGCTTAAAAATCAGTTAGGAATTCAAAAGATAAACATACTTGTTGGAGGATCAATAGGGGGTTTTCAGGCATTAGAGTGGAGTAT
>JADGDK010000034.1 GCA_016744895.1 Campylobacterales bacterium
GTGTATAATTAATTTAATATTAAATATTTATAATCGAATGAGGGTTTTATCCCCTATATTGAATTGTATTTAAGTTCTCAATTTTATTAGGGAATTATTTTATGATGAGTGTAGAAAGCTTTTTATTTCACTATGTATCTCATCTATCTCTTTTGAAGCATCAATGACAATGTGATTTATTTCTAACTTTTGCAATACTTGTTTCATAAGTTCTTGTACTTTTAAAAGATAGTCAATACCCCTTTTTTCAATCATATCTTGACTTTTTTGACTAAGTCTACTTTTGATAAGTGCTTCATTGGTTTCTAATAAAACAACAAAATCAGGCATTTTATCATCAAGTGCAAAACTATTCAATGTAGTTAAAAACTCTAAATTATAGTCTGCGTGGTTTGCTAAAGCATAAGCAATTCCAGAGATAAATCCTCTATCACTTATGACTGTATCATTTTGTTGTACAACTTCCATATAGTGTTCTGCACGGTCTGCTAAAAATAGAAAGAGTTCCGCTTTGTGATTTTTAACACCTTTGTGCAGAATCATCTCTCTTATCTGAGTACCTAACTCTGTGCCACCAGGTTCTTTTGTAAAACAAGCTTGTGGATAAGCGTTTTTTAGAAGTTCAAGTTGTGTACTTTTTCCAGAGGTATCAACACCTTCAAGTATTAAGTACATTAGCATCCTTATCAAGATATGGAAGAATTTCTTTAGAGACAAGATGTGATGCATTGCCATTATGTTTTAGGATAGCTCTAACGATAGAGGAGCTGATAAAAGCATTTTGTAGGCTTGGCATCAAAAATACAGTTTCTACTTCTGGAGATAGTGAAGCATTAGCATAACTCATTTGTAGTTCATATTCAAAATCACTGACTGCCCTTAAACCTCTTATGATGATATTTGTATTGTGTTTTTTGGCCAAATCCACTAAAAGTGTATCAAATGTCACAACGCTTACATCTTTCATTCCACGTGTTGCTTTTTCGACCATGAATGCTCTAGCCTCTAGATCAAACATTGGCTTTTTCTCTTTTGAATCAGCAATGGCAACAATGACTCCGTCAAAAATGGCATTTGCTCTATTGATAATATCTAAGTGACCGTTTGTAATTGGGTCAAAAGTACCCGGATAAAGTGCAATTCTTTTCATTATTTTATTCCCATCGTTTAAATAAATTATGTGAAATTCCCAGCAAGTCGAACCATTTTCCAATCATAAAATCTTCCATCTCTTCAATATTTTTCGGCTGAGCATAATATCCAATTACGGGTGGAGCAATTAAAATATTAAGTTTGGACAATTTTAGCATATTTTCCAAATGAATTGGTGAAAATGGCATCTCTCGAGGTGCTAAAATGAGCTTTCTCTGCTCTTTTATCATCACACTTGCAGCACGTGTAGTAAGATTGTCGCTAATACCACAAGCAATTTTTGCCAATGTGTTCATACTGCATGGTAGAATAATCATTGCATCGGTTTTAAAAGAACCCGATGCAATGGATGCAGCGATATTTGAATTGTTAAAAACAGATATCCCTTCTTCTTTTTCAAATACAGTTTGTGCATTGTCGGAAACGACTACAAAAACTTCAATCTCTTTAGGGAGTTTTGCAATAAATTTTTTTCCTAAACCAGCTCCGCTAGCGCCTGTAATAGCTACAATTAATTTCATTTTGTCACCACTGCTTCAGTAGAGGAGATAATTTTAACGTGAAAAAAACTCTTATGGTTTCTTTTGACTTTGATAATATCTCCAATATGGGCATCTTTTAAAGCTTCACTTTGAAAGATAACAGATACTCCCCCATCTCTAAGTGTAGTAGAAAGTTTATCACCTCGTTTGACAGATGTCACTTTTTCAATATGTCTTGTAGTTAAAATTTTGCCTTCTACAAGGGAAGTTCGTGCTCTGTATTGATTTAAATAATATGCAGTAATAGGTGTTTGGTAAAAGTTTGTGAATTTAATAGTGACAAAATCTATTAAATTATCAGTAAGTGTTTTACCTTTTTGTATATATTGATTGGTGCGAAGCACATCAACAGATGCGTCAATATTAAAATGATAATAGAGTTTTCTTTTTTTATCACCATAAGCATAGGTTCCTGAGAGTGTCCCTTTTTCTCTTTTGAGATTGTTGTCAGAAATAGAAACTTCTAATAATTTATACTTTGTGAACTCTTTGGGAAGTGCTGAATATCGTTTTACAGTTAATGTATCAATATGCATGTTTGGATATGTTTTTAGAAACTGGGCTGAAGCATATTTTTTGATTTTTTCTACGTGGAGTTCAGCTGTAGCAAAAAGTGATGTAGTCACAATTAACAATATCCATAAGCTTTTCAAAATAGATTACCTTTTAGAACTCAATTAAGCAGAAATTATACCCAATTTACTGATTTTGCTCAAATGCACTAGGTTCATTATAGGTACGCTCTCTTTTTTTGTAAGTCTCAGGGGTTATTTCTGGTTTATATCTAAGATTACACATATCAACAAAATCTGATGAACTTTTACATAACCATTCTTTTGTTTGATCAGGTTTTTGTGTCGATATGCCAACAGAACCAGCAATCAAAATAAATAGTACCCAAGCAAGGTTAGTTATTATTAAA
Source organism: Campylobacterales bacterium (assembly GCA_016744895.1). GTDB lineage: Bacteria > Campylobacterota > Campylobacteria > Campylobacterales > QNZT01 > SZUA-1433. The sequence goes on from JADGDK010000034.1 coordinate 2,617, forward strand.
CTTTTATTCATCTCAGATGTCCCCTTTGAAAGTAATTTTTAAAAAGTATAATAAAAAATTACTTTAGAGCACCTCTGAGACTAACTAGCCATTAATTTTTTTAACAAAAGCACCTTTTTCAATACTTTTAGCATTACTCAAATCAGCTTTTGCTTCTGCCATACTATTATAAGGACCTACTAAAAGTAATTTAACATCTTTACCACGAACTGTTGTATCTTTGAGTTGATGGTTTAATCCTGCATTATCAAGCTTTTTAAAATAAGCTAAATCTCCTGTACTGTTAAAGAGTGCTGCAATTTGTATATAATAATTTCCATTATTTACAACTGTTGTTGAAGTATATTTACCTTCCTCTTCTATTGGCACTACATCATAGTTATTATAAGCATGTGAAGGTTCATTTAAAATTGCTCTAGTTTTAAATGAACGCTTTTCTTCAATTGGTACGACATCAAGATTGTCATAATTGCTTGATGGTGTAGGTATTGTTGTCTCTGTATAAGTTGCAAGTGGCGCTACAGAAGGGATAAGTGATGGTATAACGTCAGGGACTGAGTGTTGGGCTTCTATTGCAGGTGTTGGTGCAATTTGTGTAGCAGCTGCACCAAACATCATGCCAATACCAAGACCTGCTACAATATCAAGATCACCATTATCAAATTTTTTAAGTGCTTTTGCTTCTGTTATGAGGTTTAAATCGTCATTTAATGGATACTTGAGACCAGCTCCTGCATCAAAAAACCCTCCAGATTCAAGATTATAAGACTCATGTCTAACATTTTCATATCCTAAACCTGCAAAAATATAAGGTATAAGTTTATTTTCACCACAAAACTCATATAAGCCATTAAGATAAAAACGATCTAATTGTGTACTTGCACTTTGTGAAGCATTGTTAGATGCATTATCTCCATTGGAGTCAATATCACTACCATTATTGTTACCATTGCCATTGCCATTGTTATCGTTGCCGTTACCATTTGATCCTGTATCTCCTGAAACGGATCTCGTACTTCTTGTATTTACTCTATTATTATGATTTCTATAGTCTGAATTAAATACACGATCATAACCAAGTTGAATATAGGTATTTGGTGCAATATTTTTATTATATCTTATTCCTGCAACGGCAGCATCATCTAAAGCATTACTATCTTGGGTAAAATTATATCCCCCCATAAGATCTACGCTATCTCGGTTTGTGCAACAGTCTGCTTTTTCAATTACTGGAATTGGAGCAATAACTACAGGTGTAATAACAGGTACGGGTTTACTCTGCTGTGCTTCCTCAATTTGTGCGGTATAATCATCTTGCGCATCATAATCAATTATAGTACTTATATCTGGTCCAGCTAACAAAGCTGATGCAGTAACTGCTAGTGCTACTATTTTTTTCATTTTATCTCCTAACATTTTCTTATTGATATCAGTATATATTAAAATTTACCTTTATGATAAAAAGTTTAATAAAAATTACTAAAATAGATAATTATTTACCTTGTGTGTTACGTAATTAAACAAAATATAATTGAAAAAAAAGCATAATTTAATATATTTATTTTTTAAAAAGGGTATATTTTGATACGAATATTTTTTCTCATACTTTTTTTCACTAAGCTTTATAGTTCAACATCTTATAACAATGCTTTAGCACACAGTGAATCACCTTATTTATTGCAGCATGTACATAACCCAGTAAATTGGTATCCACATAAGAAAGATGCTTTTAAATTAGCTGAGAAAGAGAATAAATTGATTTTTCTCTCTATTGGATATAGTACATGTCACTGGTGTCATGTCATGGAGAAAGAGTCTTTTGAAAATGAAAATATTGCAAAACTTTTAAATAAGAATTATGTCAGTATCAAAGTAGATAAAGAGGAGATGCCTCAAATTGATATTTATTATCAGCACAAACATGCATTTTTAAAGAAAAGACGTAATGGCTGGCCGTTAACGATTATTATGACACCAAATAAAGAGATTTTATACATTGCGACTTATATACCTCCTCATGATGACTATGGGGTGGAAGGATTAACCAAACTTTTACCACGTTTGGCAAAGCTTTATCATAATGACCCACAACAAGTAAAACAGATTTTAACGGAAAATAGACAGCTCGTACTTAAAAATGAGACACTTAAAGAGATTCAGGTCGATGGTAACTTGTCAACACTATTTGTTCAAAAAATGGAAAAACGTTATGATAAAATTTATAAAGGGTTTGACAAAAGACCAAGATTTCCTATGGCGTCTCATTTAAATATTTTGTTACAGATTTATTTACTTGATGGAAATAAAAAAGCTTATAAAATGGTGGAAGAGTCACTCAAAGCGATGGCACAAGGTGGTATATATGATCAGATAGAGGGTGGTTTTTTTCGATATACAATTGATCAAGATTGGATAATTCCACATTTTGAAAAGATGCTCTATACGAGTGCAGAGTTGATACCACTATATGTTAAAATGTATCAATTAACAGGTGATACACTTTATAAAAAAGTGGTAGATGAAACGATAAAAGAGTTTCGAGATAAGTATCATGATAATGACCTCTTTTTTGCTGCTAGTGATGCAGATAGTAAAGGAGGGGAGGGAAGGTATTTTGTTTATAGTTTAGATGAGGTTATGCCACTTTTGAAAAAAGAGGGGTACTCAAATGCTGAGATAGAAGAAAATTTAGAGTATTTTGACATAGCAGAAATTGGGAATTTTGAAGAAGGTTTGAGTAATGTACATTTTAATACAGGATTTGATGAAAGTGTTAAAAGATCAGAAGAGACAAAAAAGTTACTTTTAAAACTTCGAAAAGAGAGAGAATTTCCTTTTATCGATAAAAAAATCATTACTTCATGGAACGCTATGATGATTAAATCACTCTTTATTGCTTCAAAGATAGATGTTAAATACAAAAAGATGGCAGAAAAATCATTAGAAGCATTACTTAATAAACTTTATATAGATGGAGTTTTGTATCATCAGGTTATTGGAGAGAAGAAAGCTACTAAATTAGCATTATTAGAGGATTATGTTTTTTTAATAGATACACTTTTAACAGCCTATCAGAGCAATTTTAAAACAAAGTATCTTAGTCTTGCAACAAAATTAACATACGAGAGTATTAGTAAGTTTTATGACAAAGGTATTTGGTATCTTAATGATGATGATTTTAAAATACGTTCACAATACAATGATAAGTATTATACAACAGCACTTGCACGACATTTTCATAACCTTTTAACGATTGCACATCTAAACTATGATCTAAAACTTTTAAAAAAGAGTAAAAAATACATTTATGATGAGAGACAAAAAATTTTAAATAACTTGGGAAAATCTCCTGAAGCAGTTATGGCACTTATACGAATTGAGAATGAAGAGATTGTATTAAAGTCAAACAAAAAACTATTATTAGATTCTCATAAACAAATAGATAAGATACGCTATCCATTTTTATTGAAAAAAAGTGAGAAATCTGATATATTTTTACTATGTAATGAAAGCAGTTGTTTCTTCTATGATAAAAATTTAACAAAAGTAATTGAAAAGATTGATATAAAAAAATGAGAGAGACGCTAAAAGGAGGCGAAAGCATCTCTCTCGGACTGTGATGAATGACATTTCTTTTTTGTCAGTTACTTTTTGGTAACGATGTAATTATATATGAATAGGACTAAATTTGTCCTTTTTATTTTAAATTAATATATTATTTTAAACAAAGGATAAGTTTGAAAAAGGCTGTATGTATTATTAGTGGAGGCATGGATAGTGCTCTAAGTTCCTATATAGCGAAGTTTCGTGATGGTTATGAGATTATTGCGCTACATTTTAACTATGGGCAAAAAACAGAAAAAAAAGAGTTAGAATGTTTCAAAAAAATTGCAAATAGTCTAAAATCGCTGCGAGTTGTTGAGTTAGATTTGCATTTTATTAAGGAAATTGGTGGTTCTGCTTTGACAGATCAGGCGATAGAAGTTCCAAAAAGTGGAATTGAACCAGGTGTTCCAGTGACTTATGTCCCCTTTAGAAACGGTATCTTTTTATCAATTGCGGCGGCACTTGCTGAAAAAGAGGGTGCACAAGCAATTTATATCGGTGTTGTTGAAGAAGATAGTAGTGGATATCCTGATTGTAGTGATAGTTTTATTCAAAAATTAGAGTCAGCAATTGATGAAGGGACAAAACCTGAAACAAAAATAGAACTTATAACACCATTAGTACACTTGCGAAAAGAAGAGATAGTAGGTGAAGCAACAGCATTAAATGTACCTTTAAGTGACACTTGGAGTTGCTATGAATCAAGTGATGAGGCTTGTGGTGTTTGTGATAGTTGCAGATTAAGACTCAAAGGGTTTGAAATTGCTGGTTTTAGTGATCCCATTCCTTATGAAAATTTGCATTAAATATAAATATTTGTTATACTAGGGTGATGAAAAAACATTTAATTTTATCCGCATTTGTAGTAAGCTCGCTGTTAGCCGTAGATGGTGAAAAAGTATATGAAAAAGCATGTGCTTCTTGTCATGTCAAGATGATAAGTAAAAAAGAGACACTTAAAAAAATTGGTACACTTAAAGCACCTCCTATGATAGAAGTCTCAAATCAATTAAAGAATAATATTAAAATAGTAGATGATATAGATGACATGATCCACCGTGGTGTTGTAGTTGCGTTTATCAAGGATTATGTAATGAATCCAGATATTGAAGCGAGTATGTGTCATGCGATGGCAATTGAAAAGTTTGGTGTCATGCCCTCTCAAAAAGGTAAACTAACAGAAGAAGAGTTAGATGCTGTAGCTAAATGGGTTTATGATTATTACGAAGGTAAAAGTTTTAATTAGCCCACCACATTCTTAGTTTTAAGCCCAATGTAGAGGTGTAGCCCACCTCTGAAAATTTAATCTCTTTATTTGCACCATAGATAAAAGTTGTTGGAAATGAAGAGATAGAAAATTTTGAGGCAAGTTTGCCTTCATTATCATTAATGACATCAAAATGAAATCCTTTCTCTTTAATAAAAGTATTTATTTCATTATCTGTTCCAGAATTTACAGCAATTGTAATGACTTGATGGGTTTTAGATAGTGATTCAATATTTGAAGCTTCAAGTTTACATGCAGGACACCAAGTAGCCCAAAAGTGTATAAGTAGGGGTTTCCCTTTGTAGTTTTGTAAAGAGATTGGTTTTTGTGTGGTAGTTGTCAGTTCAAGATGAGGTATTGTATTTGACTTTAGTTCAGGCTTTTTTAGAAAGCTTACTACATTTAAAACAACTCCAATGATAATACCTGCAATTAAAAGCTCTTTAGCCCATCCTAAAATCTTTTGCATTTATCTCACATTGAGATAAGCATTGATACCTATATCACTCCATGCACTGTTCTCTTTTAAAAATGCTTGCGCATGTTCCCATACCTTTTTAAAGTCTGGACTTTTTGAACTTTTCTCATGTGCCACTTCAAGCATAGCAGTTTTTGCAGCTTCCATAATAGGTTTTGGAAAACTTCTTATGGTGACATCTGATTCTTTGATTTTTGTTAATGCTTTTGCATTTTCATATTGAAATTGGCTTGACATGTAGGCATTCATCTCTTGAGATGCCATCTCTATCATCATCTTTTGTTCATCTGAAAGTTTGTTAAATTTCTTTTTGTTAAAGACCAGACTTAACATACTTCCAGGTTCATGCCAGCCTGTATAGTAATTTTTAGCTGCTTTGGCAAAACCCATTTTGATATCAAGTGAGGGTCCAAGCCACTCTGTTGCATCTAACATATTTCGCTCTAGTGAGATAAAAATTTCTCCAGCAGGGAGTTGAATAGGCTTAACCCCTAGTTTTGCAAATACTTCTCCTCCAAGTCCAGGAATTCTCATCTTGAGACCTTGGAGATCTTCAACGGTATTGATCTCTTTTTTAAACCAACCACCCATTTGAATATTGGTATTTCCACCTTTAAATGGAATAAGATTATGTTTGTCATAAAGTTCACGCCAAAGCTCCATTCCTCCACCAAAATCAAGCCATGCATTCATCTCAGATGCTGTCATCCCAAATGGAAAACCTGTAAACATATTAAATGCTTCATTTTTTCCTTTATAATAATACGAAGCAGAATGATATGCATCTATCGCACCTACACTTGCTGCGTCAAATACTCCAAAAGCTGGAACCAATACATTTTTGGCATGAACTTTAATTTTAATGCTACCACCACTAATCGTGTTTACACGTTCAGCAAATCTCTCTACACCTTCTCCCATAATTGGAAAGTTTGAAGGCCAGCTTGTGGCAAGTTTAATTCTTACTTTTTTATTTCTGTTGATATTAACTGATTTTGAAGGTGGTTTACTATTTTTATCACACCCTGTACTGAGTGCTACTCCAGCACCAACAAGCATACTTTTTTTGATAAAGCTTCTTCTATTTTCCATATTTACTCCTAATACAATCCAGCAATTACGGCATAAGATAAAAAGAGCATTAAGTGTGAAAGTCCCTCAAAATAGTTTGTCTCACCATTATCTGTTGTTTTCCACGCTAAAATAATTGTAAAGACTAACGCTCCAATTTCTAGAGGATTAAAGTTCAGTGATAGTGGAATATCCCACATGTGTCCCAAGATCAAAAGAAAAGGTACCGTTAAAAGGATAGAAACAGTTGAAGCTCCCATAGCGATATTGACAACTCTTTGTATCTGATCATTTTTAGCAGCTTTTACTGCTGTAAATATTTCAGGTGCAACAGAAATAATAGCGATAATCAAACCAGCAAGTCCTGCTGAAATTCCATACTCTTTGAAAAAGATCATTCCATCATGTGCAAAAATCTCTGCTAAAATACCAATAAGAAAAATCAATAAAAAAATAATAAAAAAGTTTGTATAAGTAGAAAGAGAATCAAATATATAGCTGCTTTCTACTCCTTCTTCCCCTTCTTCTTTCATCTTTCTTTTAAATCGAAAAATTCTACTTCTTGCGGTAGCTTTAAAAAAATGTGTATGCGTTTTAGTTTGAAAAATCAAAATAATGATATAAAATATGAGTAAAAGCGCACCAATAAGAATACTAGCAAGTTCAAGTGTCTCTTCACTATGCTCACTAAAACCTAAAATACTAGGGACTAACAATGCGAGTGCAGATACATAAAGTATCGTAGTATATGAGCTTGAAGTATCTTCATTGTGTTGTTGTTCGTTAAAAGAGAGACCACCAATAAAAACGGCAAGTCCCAAAAGTACATTCATATCTACTATTACCGCAGAAATAATACCACCACGAACAGTCTCCATAGCATCTGGAGAAGTTGAGACTTGAAGCATGATACTAAAGAGTAAGATAATTTCTACGGCAACTGCTGTAAAAGTAAGAACAAATGAGCCATAAGGTTCATCTAGTCGTTCTGCCAAAATTTCTGCGATTTCTGAAATGGTAATTGAAAAAAATATGATTGAAATTGCGGAAAAGAGCGTTGCTAAAGTGCCATTACCAGTTTTATGAAGTGCATAAGTGATAATGGAAAATAGTATTCCACCAAAAATATCCCAATAATTTTCTAAAAAAGTATTACTATCATGTTGTGTTATGTTACTCGAGGGGGTGTCCATTTAGGCTTATTACTCCTTAAAAAGCAATATTTGCTCTTTTATTTCATTTTTTTCTAACTTATCTATAAGTCTATTATAGTCTATAACTATTATAGCAAAATTAAATTCAATATTTTTAAGCTTCTCTAAATCAGATAGTTCTATATAGACTGTTTTAGCCCACGGTGCTTCTGTTTTTAGATATGTTAACGTTTCTTTAACGCGTATTTTATCAGATTCACAAATGATTACATGTTCGCTTTTTCCAAATGATTTGATTTGCAACTTTTGATTTATAAATATTGGATAAAAATGTGAGATGAAAGAACATTTTTCAATTTCATAAGTGATAGCATTGTCTTCTAAAAATGTAACTATACTTTCCAAGTACTTTAAAAATAGAGGTGTTATTTTGATGTCTTTATAATTTTGTTCTCTATAGGTAAAACTACTTAAAAAAAGTGATTTAGTATCTTTTTTAAATAACTTTTCTACTGAGGGTATGCATTGATACTCAGGATAAATTTGTTCTAAAAAATGTTTATTTGCTGAGAAGAAGATACTATCTATATCTGCATTAATGATTTTTTTATAATTTTCTTTTTTATCATTGCCTAAGAAAATAAGATATTTTTTATGGGCTATTTTTTTAATCAGTTCAATTTCAATGGAGCATGCATAAACAAAGTGAAATTTTTTCTCTAAAAGGCTAAATTTTAAAAGTCGAATGAGTATATCATCAAGTGAACTAACACGAAACCAAGCAATCTCTTCATCTACTATATCTAAAGTAGTGGTACTAACAATTGCATACGCTTCAAGCTGAAGTGCTAATAAAATATCTTCTTGATCGTCTCCTATAAAAAGATCTCCTCTTTTGATCTTTTTTGGGTTTGTTTCAACTTTTTCAAAAGAGGAGATAAATGGGTCATTTAAAAGTTTAGCACCTGTGAGCCTAGCAAAGTTTTCAAAGGTCATCCGACTTTTGTACCACTCCTTTTTGGTGATTCTGGACGGATGAGTGACAATCCCTCTTTATCTTTTGCTGCTAATAACATACCTTGTGAAAGTAGTCCCATGATTTTTGCAGGTTTGAGATTTGAGACTAAACAAGCTTGTGTTCCTACAAGACTTTCAGCGGAGTAAAACTCTTTGATACCTGCGATAACTTGTCTTGGTTCATTTTCTCCGACATCTACTTTAAGTTTTAGTAGACGGTCACTTTTAGGGACTTCCTCAGCTTCTAAAATAGTTGCTATTTTTATTTTGGTCTCAAAGAATTGATCAATTGTGATAACACCCTCAGTTTTTTTCTCTTTTTTGGCTTCTACTTTAGGTTCTGGTGTTTCTAAGGCTTCGTGTTCAATTCTTGGAAAAAGTGCAGGCAATTTTTTGATGGTAAAAGTAGGAAGTAGATTTTTATCATTGATAATCGAGATAAAACTTTCAGGAGTGATCTCAAATCCTAAGGCATCTGCAATACTAGTACATGTTTTTGGCATAACAGCACTTAACATCATAGAAACTTTTGCTAAAAGATTTGCAACCAATGCGACAAGTGCCATTGCTTCATCTTCTTTTCCCTCTTTCATTTTTACCCAAGGCTCATAAGCTGTGATAGATTGGTTTGCAATAGTTAAAACTTTCCAAAGCTCTTCAAGATATCTGTTTAATTGCAATTCAAAAAGGTAATCTTCAAGTTTGTCTATAATCGCTTCAGCTTCTTTGATCTCTTTTTCGTGATATTTCATCACATCTGTAGAGTCAATTCGAAGTTCACTATATTTTCCACTCATTCCAATGATACGGTTCATAAGATTTCCAAGGTCATTTCCTAGATCTGAATTGATCCGATCAATGAGTGCTTTTTGACTAAAGTCTCCATCTTGTCCAAATGGTACTTCACGAAGCAAAAAGTATCGAAAGTTTTCTAATCCATAAGCATTTGCAATCTCTCTTGGATCTACTACATTTCCTTTTGATTTGCTCATCTTTTCACCATTACGTGTCCACCAGCCATGTGCACCGATATGACGAGGGAGTGGAAGATCAAGGCTCATTAAAAATGCAGGCCAGTATATCGCATGAAAACGTAAGATATCTTTACCTACGAGTTGTACTGTTGTACCATTCCAATACTCCATGTTTGCATCATCTGTTCCATATCCTAGTGCTGTGATATAGTTCATCAAAGCATCCATCCAAACATACATCACATGTTTTGGATCATTTACAGACTCTGGAAGTTTTACACCCCAGTCAAAACTCGTTCTGGTGATAGAAAGATCATTGAGACCTTGTTTTACAAAGTTTATAACTTCATTTTTCTTTGCTTTTGGAAGGACACATTTATCATCATCTTCATACCATTTTAGCAGTCTCTCTTCATACTTTGAAAGTTTAAAGAAGTAGCTTTCCTCTTTGACGATGGAAGTTGGCTTACCACAGTCTGGACAACACCCATCATCATAAAGTTGGATTTTTGTAAAAAAGGTTTCACAACTAACACAGTAAAAGCCTTCATAATTATCTTTGTAGATATCACCTTTTGCTTGCATCACTTCAAATGCTTTTTGTACACCTAGTTTATGGTCTTCATCAGTAGTCCTAATAAATTTATCATAAGAGATATCAAACTCATCCCAAAGAGATTTGAACTTACCGCTGATCTCATCTGCATACTCTTTTGGGCTTCTGCCTCTACTTTTTGCAGCTTCTTCAATCTTCTGTCCATGCTCATCTGTACCGGTTAAAAACATCGTTTGATGTCCGATAAGTCTTGAATAACGTGCTAGTGTATCGGCGATGATTGTTGTATAGGCATGACCTATGTGAGGTACATCATTGACATAATAAATTGGGGTTGTGATATAAGCTTTTTTACAATTTTCTGACATTTTTTATCCACTATTTTTTAGGGGATTTTACTGAAAAGTTACTTTAGGCTTCTTGCAAAACTGAGACTAGATGCACAGACTAACAAGAGGGCTTGACCTTGCAGGAGTAGTTTTGCAAAAAGTCTTTTATTATTCCCACATCAATTGTGATAGAAAGATGATAATAACCACTAAGGCAAATGGAAAAAGGTGACTTTTAAAAAGCCAAGGATTGATTTTAAAAAATAGTTGCATACCACCACGAAGTCCTAACCACAACCCTAAAAATGCTTTGATCGAAAGTAAAATTTGAAATTGACTTAGACCATCTTCACCTATTGTTCCAAAGACTTGAAAAAACATATATATACCTGTAGCGACTGCAACTAAAAGTGCATAAGGGACAACTTTTCTTACATGCATCATGATTGCTTCTCTAGCTTTGGCATGTTCTTGTTCATTAAGCGTTTGCTTCATCTTTGCCATAAAAAGATTGTCAGTAAAGAGAAAGCCACCGTAAATAAAAACTGCAAAGATATGAATGAGATGTACGATTGTAAAAGTGATAGGATGTCCTTTATTTTGTGGTATATGGATAGATTACTTGTTGTGAAAAAGGGGTAAGATAGGGGACTTTTAATCCCGCTTCTCGTAACCTATCTCCTGTCCATGAATTACAAGTATGGAAAAGATTGTAGCTTTTTTTGGCTTGAAAATAGAATATTTTAGGGTGTTTATAGTGATCAAAGTATCTTTGAAATGTGTTATTTTGTTTAGAAAAGGAGTTTAAAATACTCTTTTGTAGTTTTTCAAGACAGTTTTTTGAAAGTTTGATTTGAATTGACTCTTTTTTATTTATATTAGTATAGTGTCCAACACGAAGTAAGCCTGGCGTGTTTGTGAAAAGTGATTTTAAAGTAATACCAAGGCTAATATCATTCCATGTTGGAACTTTCATCATAAACTCTTTATCACCATAGCTAAAAGAAAGATATCCATATTTTTGATTTTGTAAAAGACTTGGAAAATGTTTTTGAGAAGTGTTATTGAAATCATCAACAGCAATCATGATTTCTGTGTGTGCAATGTCATTATAAATATAGATTGATTCTGTCTCTTTTTTACATTGATTATATGAAGGAAAGACTAAAAGAGTAAAAGACAATATAATATATATTATTATTGAAAATAATAGTATTAGAATCGTGTAAAAACTTTTTTTTAGTAACATAGTTTCATTATATAAATTTATATCTTTAAATGTCGATCTACCACTATAAGATATAAAGGAGTGTAGAAATGACACTATTTAAAAGCCGTGCAGATGAAGAGCAAATAGAGCATTTGACAGAAGAAAATCTTGCCTTAACAAAAGAGAACCAGATGCTTCAAGAACAGTTGTTAGAAATGCAAAAGAGTTTAGGAGAGACAAATACCTATAAGCCTCGGGGTATGATGGAATACCAAAATGAACAACTCAAGCTTAATTTGTTAGATATTCAAAAAAATATGGCAGAATCTGTTTCAAGTTCTAAAGATGGAAATGAAAAGCTCTCAACATTACTTGATACGATCGCAAATACCAATGAACAAACAGGTACTATTTCAAATACTCTTGAAGAGTTATCGGTAATTTCTGGTGACTCTATGTCTACTATAGAAGCACTTTCTTCTCGTGCTGACGATGTGAGTGGTGTTTTATCGATGATTAAAGATATCTCAGATCAGACAAATTTACTTGCATTAAACGCTGCAATTGAAGCTGCACGTGCAGGTGAACATGGACGAGGTTTTGCGGTGGTTGCGGATGAAGTAAGAAAACTTGCTGATCAGACAGACAAAGCAGTTTCTGAAATTAATATATCGTTACAGTCTATGAAGCAAGACGTTATGACTGTCACTGGACAATTTACACAAGTTTTAGAGAGTGTTAATAGCTCTAATAGTTCAGTAGAAGATTTAAGAGGTATATTAGAAAATAATACTTCTATGATGCAAGAGACATTACATTTTAGTCAACATACAAATGATTGTGTATTTATGACTTTAGCAAAAATTGATCATGTTATTTGGAAAGTTAATACATATTTATCTGGTATTACACAAAAAGAGCAATTTGCATTTGTGAGCCATCATAATTGTCGATTAGGTCAGTGGTATGAAAAAGGTGATGGTTTTGAATTTTTCAAAAATACGCCTAGTTTCAAAAAACTAGAAGCGCCACATTCGATTGTACATAATGCTACACATAAGATTTTTGATGCAATTAAAGATGAAGAATTTGACCACGATAAGTTAATGATTGGATATCGTGAAATGGAAAAAGGAAGTGACGGGGTTTTTAAAATCCTAGATCAAATTTTAAGTGAAAAAAGTTAACCTACAAATCTTTGTAGGTTAATCTTATACTGCTGGTAGTCCTGGGTAAGGACTCTTACTAAATGATCCATATTTTTCTTTAGCAAAAGAGAGTATTGCTCTCTTCAAAATAGGATAGTACTCTTTTACAATCTCGACTAGTGATCCAATAGATATAAGTATCATTACTACTCCAAAATAGAATAGTACTAATGTTTTTGAATATAGTTTCATAGTAACTCCTTTTAGTTAAAAATCAAGTATATTTAATTATTCTTAATAAAAAATAAAAATACTGAATTATTTAAAAGAGTTTATTAATTTTTTTTTCGGAGTGGGTAATATAGAAGCATTTTGTTAAAAATCTTCTATATTATGTCTATTATGCTGAAGCATATTCTGTATAGTTCTCTTCACTCATTGAAGCTTCAGCTTCGTCTGATGAAGAAAACATACTACTGATAGTTTCACCAATGAAACCAAGTAACAGCATAAATACAACAGTTGCGAATGTACCTATAATCATAAACATAGTGTACCTCTTTCCTTATAGTATTTAATGGGACTTTATGTCTCATATATACTATATCGTCATTTGGTACTAGCGTATTAGATATTTTAGGTTAAATAAGAAGGAAAATTTGATGAGAAAACATCAAATCAAGTATACTTTAAAAAATCTAATTTAAGTTAAAGTGATAAAAAATAACCCTGTGTAGTTTAGTGACATAAGGGATAAGTTGTATTATTTTTAGACTCAATATGTGCTACAGCGATAGCAAAACCCCCATCATGTGTGATAGATAGTGCACAAGCTGTGATGTTATATTTTTCTATTATACTTTTTGTCAGAGTGAAGTAGGGTGCATTTTTTGTATCTTTGTGGATCTTAATATCTTTAAATGAACACTCCTTAGAGATGCCAGTTCCTAATGCTTTGGAGATTGCTTCTTTAGCAGCAAAGAGTCCTGCTGCGCTTTGTGATGTTTTGACAAGAGAGATTTCATCAGGGGCTAGAAATCTCTGTAGAGCCTTATCGGGGAATTTACTTAAAAACTTTTCAAATCTTTCAATAGAGACAATGTCAATCCCAATCATTGGATCACAAAGTCTGTAAAAAAGAGGTTGTTTATCTTTCCATCTGAAATAACTTCATTGACACCAAGCACAATCTCATCCTTTAGGTTTTCTTTGCCTTTAATCGTACTAATTTCCTCATAAGTCTTTGCTGACAATGCTCTGATGACAATATCTCTAATGAGTGGTTTTTTAGCATCAAGCTCCATCGCCAACTCTTCACCTGCAAGCTCAAAGTTTAATGCAGTTTTCAGGTATCTTCCACCACCTTCACTATAGAGGTTCACTACAAATTGCTCCATTGGGTACATTTGCCCAACTTCAGCATAATTGGTTCCTCTAGTAGAGTTTGTTGTAGTTCTTTTTGTAACTGCTTGTGTCTGTACCGCTTTGTTTGCATCACTTAAAACTTCTTCATCTTCATTTAGGAGCAGGTATCCAGCTACACCGCCACCGATAAGGATTAGAAATAGTACAGACGCCACTACTATGAGTAGAACATTTGAACCACCTTTTTTTTCAATTTCAACTTCTGTGTTTTCGACTGCTTCAGCCATGATTTCCCTTTCTTTTGTTATTATTGTTTTTCTAACTTATAAACAATATCGTACCGTTTTAAGAAAAGTTTAGTTTTTTTTGGAAAAGTTATATATCTTTGTCTAAAAAGGTACAAAAATGAGGAAAAACATAATAACGATGACTTTTATAGAACAATTTTTTGCCTTCTTTGGTAAAAAAGCATTAAACTTTACTAACCTATTTACTGGGTTTGGTCATTTTTGGATTTTTCAATTTAAACTTTTTCCACTTTATATTAGGCGTCCTTATAGATTGAAAGAGATTTTCAAGCAGATGGAGGTTGTAGGGATTGGATCAATTGGTTTAATTACTCTGACGGGAACATTTACAGGACTCGTATCAGCAGTACAACTCTATCAGGCATTTCATCAGTTTGGGGCACAAAATATGATGGGGTATCCTATATTTATATCTTTAGCTCGTGAACTTGGACCTGTTTTTGCAGGTTTGATGGTGACTTCTCGTGCCATCAGTGCCATGGCAGCAGAACTTGGAACGATGCGTGTGACTGAGCAGATAGATGCTATGGATACATTGGCTGTAGATTCTAAAAAGTATCTTCTTGTTCCTAGAATTTTTGCTACTACTTTAGCCCTTCCTCTTTTGGTTGTACTATTTGTCTTTTTAGGAAACTTGAGCTCATATCTTATCTCTGTATATGCTTTAGGTATTAACGAAACTGCGTATCTGAACACAATAGAAATGTATCTTAAACTGAGTGATATCATGACTGGAGTTGCAAAAGGTGTGATTTTTGGTTTTTTCATTGGTATGATAGGTACCTATGTAGGTTACCACGCACGAGGCGGTGCAAAAGGTGTTGGTGTGGCTACGACAACAGCCGTGGTTTATGCGGCTATCGTAGTTTTTGTGATGGATTATTTTATGTCATCACTGTTTTTAATCATTGGATGGTAAAAAAGGATAGAAACCTTTTAGCTATCGAGAGATAACAACCTTTCTAAAGTCTTTTTTTCAATAGATAGTGAAAGATTTAAATATGAAACTTCTTAATGATATAAACAAAGTAAAATCTATATAATTATTACTATCCGCAAATAATAGGTTTTTTACCAATTATCTATCTATATTAAAGGTTTGATAAAAAGGGATAACCAAATAATATTGAAATATAGTGGTGTTTTTAATAACGTGTTAAATGTCTAAATAGTTAGATTAACAATTTAGACATTTTGAGATAACAAAACTTTAAGTCTTTTAGGAATAGACCTAAAAATCAAAACTACAAGATATATTGCAAACTCACAACTTTTTAAAAAGTTGTACAAAATAAAGGAAATTTATTTATCATGATACATAGATTTAATTATCATACTTGGATTTTCTATGTTTGAAGCCATCGGTGAATTTGTAATACACTCTACAATATATGCTTTGGCAGGTATATATAAGATTATTCTATATATTTTTAGTAAAAATTATCGTAAAAAATTAAAAGAAGAATGGAAAAACAACTATTTAGATAGAGTTAGTCTAACTTTTGCTTTTATTCTTCTTACAGTCATTGTTTCATTTGTACTTTGGTTTTGGGGGAATTTAATTTATGAAGAATATTTTGAAAAAAAGACGAAAGAAGAAAATATTATTTCTCAAAAAGTTAGGAAAATGATTGAAAATGATAAAATACAAGACTTTATTGAGTTTGTAAAGAATAGAGAAGAAAAATAGGGTTTAGCTTTATAATAACTATAAAACCGATTGTGAATAGATATAGATTTTTGAATATAATCGTTATATATTGATTAATAAAAGATAGAAAAGGAACTTATAAAAATGTATTTACCATTATCTCAAATAGAAGATTGGATTAGTGAAGAGGAAAAGCTTGGTAATATTTTTTCAAGAGGAGCTGTTTTAAGTACTATTACAAAGGATAGAATTCCAACTTCTCGAATGGTTGGTACTATGTTTGACCATAATAAGGTTCCAAAATTTTTCACTTCGTCAAATTCCAGAAAAATTGATGATATTAAAGCTAACAATCATATCTCTTTAACATATTCTTTTCAACAGAGTCTCAGGTCCATAAGCATTGAAGGGACAATAGTTCCCCTAACGTCAGATGAGTTAAATAAAGATTGGTTATTTCACAATAATGATTTTCGTAAACACTATGTAATTTTTGGAGATACATCAGGAAATCATATTGAATCATTAGATAAACTTAGAAAAAAAAGAGATTTTATTGATAAAATGGACAATAGAATAAGACCAGAAAGTTTTGTAGGCTATAAATTTGATATTATTAATAGAATATCTTTTTATAGCGTCAAAGAAAATGATTTTGCAGTTAACGATGTGTATACATTTGATAAGGCTATAAATAAATGGAATTACTCATTGTTGGTTCCATAATACAAGATGGAAGAACCATATAATAAAAATAAGAGGACGCAATAATCGTTAGTTTTTTAAAGGAGACATAAGTCATGACACGAAAAAACTTTATGTTTACATTATTAATTTTATTAGGAGGTTTTATGATCGGATGTAATGCTAGCTCAAATTCTGTGAAACATTATCATACAATCAATCCTTCAGTGATGCCAAAAGAGGGTGAAAAACATAAAAGAACGTGGATGACATTTGTAGCCAATGATTATATATGGGCAAAACATCAGATACCGGAAGTGAAAAGAAACTTAGCACTTTTAGCAGTTACTATTGCAAAGTACGAACCTGTATCTATAGTAGTAAGTCCTGATGATAAAGATGAAGCGATACGACTTCTAAAAGGGCTTAAGAGTCATAATTTTCCTATAGAACTTATCGAATTTAAAACGGATGATCTTTGGTTTAGAGATACAGCACCAATATTTGTCAAAAATCAAGATGGCACCAAAGGTGGAATAAACTTTAACTTCAATGGATGGGGAAACAAACAAGTGCATGATCTTGATCATAAAGTTGCTGAGTTTATAACCACCAAAGCAAGTGCTAAAGTACTAAAATCAAATTTGATTTTGGAAGGTGGAAGTTTTGAAATTGATGGAGCAGGAACTGCTATTTTAACAGAAAGCTCAGTTTTAAATACAAATCGTAATCCAAATATGACAAAAGAAGAAGTAGAAAATGAGTTAAAACTCCTTTTGGGACTTAAAAAAATTATTTGGTTAAAAGGTATCAAAGATAAAGATATTACAGATGCACATGTAGATTTTTATGCTAGGTTCTCTAAAGTTGGGACAGTACTGGTAAGTCGTGAAAATTATAAAGGAACTTATGACTATAACATTACAAGAGAAAATATTGAGATACTAAAAAATACTACAGATGCAAATGGTAATGAACTTAAAGTAATTGTCATAGATAACCCTACTAACTTTAATGAAAAATTTGGAATAAAAGATTTTGCAGCAGGGTATATTGGCTATTATGTGTGTAATAATGCTATCATCATGCAAAAGTTTGGTGATACAAAAGCAGACAAAGATGCTTTTGATATCTTACAAAAAGAGTTTCCAAATAGAACTATTGAGCAGATATCAATAGACGGCATAGCTTCAGGTGGAGGTACAGTACACTGTAGTACGCAACAAGAGCCAGAAGAGTAGTCAAAAATGGTATTCTACAATAGTAATAAGTCCTCTCACAAAAATATATGATACAATCCCCACAATAAAAAAACAAGGTAAACCATGAGTAGAGAAAACACATCAAGTGTAGATATGGCAAATGGCAAAAAGATGGCATATTTTGCAAGTCAAGAGAAAGCAGCGTTAAAGAGTGAAATTAAAAGGGGCGGCAATGAAGTAGTTGACCAAGTTGTCAATGCTAGAAAAGCAGCAAACTTAGCAACAGCAAAAGCCAAAGCAAAGAAAAAAGCAAAGATGGCAAAAGCATCACGTAAAAAAAATAAAAAATAGGATAAGTTAAATGTCAGTTTTATTAGAATTTAGTATGTTTCCAACAGATAAAGGTGAGAGTGTAGCTTCATATGTTTCAAAAGTGATTAAGATGATTGATGAGTGCGGATATGATTATCAATTAACGCCTATGGGTACGATTATCGAAACTTATACAGTTGAAGAGGCATTAGAAGTTGTTCAAGATGCTTACATGATACTTGAACCGCATTCAAATCGAGTGTATTCTTCATTAAAGATGGATATACGAAAAGGGCACATGGGACGTTTGAAGAGTAAAATTGCATCTGTAGAAGAGATCATTGGAGAAGTTTCAAAATAGGACGATAATTCACATTATAAATAAAGGGTTGTTATATGGGTAAGTTAGTTTTGATGATTTATAATTTTGGATTGTTGTTACACAATAAAAAGATACCAGTTTTACCAACATTGATAAAGTTTTTTATTAGAATTGTGTTTGGACCACATATCGGTATGGGTGCTCGTATTGGTAAAAAATCTGTTTTAGGCTATGGTGGAATAGGCGTTGTGATACATCATCGTGCAGTTATTGGTGAAAATGTTTCAATTGGTCAAAATGTTACTATCGGTGGAACAAGTAAAAAGTATGAAGTTCCTGTAATAGGAGACAATTGTGAGTTAGCTTCGGGAGCTGTGATCGTTGGTCCGGTGACAATTGGTAAAGATTGTGTTATTGGAGCAAATGCCGTTGTGGTAAAAGATATACCAGATAACTCTGTGGCTGTGGGTGTTCCTGCACGTGTTATTAAGTCAAATATTAATATTAACGACTATCGTTAAGTAAAACCTTATCAAACCCTTTGTATAATTATAAGAAATTATAATAAAAGGATTTGATATGCTACCTGCTATTGATATACCCATCACATTACCGTTTGAAGTTCCAGTACTTCTTCATCCACCACTTGTACATTTTGCGATCGTACTTCCAGTTATAATACTGCTTTTAGAGTTTATAAATTTATTTATGCGAAAAAGAGCACTTTCAGTTGTCTCTTTATCATTTTTAACACTATTAGCCATAGTTTTATTTGGTGCATTTTTCACGGGAAAAGTAGATGGTACAGAAGCATGGAGTGCTATGACCAGTGATGCAAAAGAGGTTTTAAAAGAGCATAAACTTATTGGTACTTATTTAGCATATGCCTCTTTGCTTTTACTATTTTTAAAGTTTTTAAACTTAACCAAAAATGCAACTTTAAAAGTATTATATATGCTAATATTGATTGGATTTGTTTTTGCAACACTTTATCAAGGTAAAGAGGGTGGAGAATTAGTTTTTAAACATGGAACCAATGTTGAAGCTTTGGCTGAGATGGATGAAAAAGCTTTTGACTTGCAAGAAGAACTTGACGAATTACAAGAAGAATTTGATGAGCTTAAAGCTGAAACAGAAGAGACAGAATCAACAGAACCTGAAGCAAAAGTTGAAACAGAACAACCAACAGTTGAAGCAGAACAACCAACAGTTGAAGCAGAACCAGTAAAAGAAGAGTCTACACCAGTTGAAGTAAAATCAGAGGTTTCAGAAGTTATTGTAAAAGAGATAAAATCTGAAACAGAAAAAATAGAAGAAAAATGAGATACAAACGAGACTAAATAATATATTTTAGTCTCTTCTCTGCCAGTCTTACGGCTTCTTTTACCGCATTGATATAGCTTAGTGTTGAGGGATTTTTACCTTGATAAGCTATATCATAAGCTGTTCCATGGTCAACAGAAGTTCTGATAATCGGAAGGTTTAAACTTACATTGATTCCCTCATCAAAATAGAGTGATTTTACGGCAATGAGCCCTTGGTCATGATACATACAGACAAAGTATTGGATTTGTTCCCGGATGTGTGGAGTAAATGCAGTATCAGGTACTAAAGGTCCTACAAAAACCTCTTCCATTAATATCTCATTTGCCTCTTTGATAGCTTGTGAAATCTCTAACTCTTCATCTCCGATTACACCATTGTCGCCAGCATGCGGGTTAAGTCCTAAAACTCCAATTTTTTCTTCTTTGACTTCGTGATAAAAATCGATAAGAAAATTGGTTAAAGGCTCTTTTTGTATTTTAGAAGCAACCTCTTTGAGTGGGATATGATGCGTAAAAAAAGCAGTAAAGAGTTTATCGCAACCTATCATCATAATTGCCTCTTTTTGAAAATAGTCTGCCAAAAGATCAGTATGACCTTTAAAGTTGATATCAGCTTTATTCCAAGCCTCCTTATTGATAGGAAGTGTGACGATAGCATCTACTTTTTTTTGCTTCGCTAATTCTATTGCTTTTATAAAAGAGTCATGTGAGTATTGACCACTTTCTTTATTTGCACAGGAGGGTAAAATATCAAAGTTTTTACCAACATCAATGGTTTCAAAATCTTTAGGGATATTGTTACCCAATAAATCACATGTACTTTCAAGCATCGCTTGACTAATCATATATATAGGATGGCAGAGGCTCTTGATCTGTTCATGTGTATTTAAAGCAATTTCAATCCCCACACCATTTAAGTCACCTATGCTTATAGCTATCCTCATTTTAAAAGTGTGACCATCTCTTTGACTGCATTTTCAAATCCTGTAAAGACACTTCTTGCGATGATGCTTTGACCGATGTTTAACTCTTTAATCAACTCAATATTACTAACTGCATCCACATTGATATAGTTTAGTCCATGACCTGCTGCGACTTGTAGTCCATAATCATCTGCTTCTTCAGCTGCATCTTGAAGATCTTGAACACTTTTTACAAGCATTTTTTGGAGCTTACTTCTTTCTATATCTAACTCTTTGATTGCGTGTGGTGTGTGACGTAGGTTTCCATAAAGCATGGCAAAAATATTTGCATAACTTCCTGTATGTAGTTCTACCCATTTAACACCTATTGTTTTTGATGCGCGAATTGCTTCTTTTGTAGGATCAATAAAAAATGAAGTTTCAATTTCTCTAGCTTTCAGATAATGTACTGATTTGTCAAGGTTTGCAAAGTTTGGTTCATCAAAGTTTAATCCACCCTCTGTAGTAACTTCTTCTCGTTTTTCAGGTACAAAAGTCACACGATGAGGTTTGAGATCACCTATGATTTCAATGATGTCTGGATCAACTGCACATTCAACATTGACTGGAATTGTAGAGTGTTTAATGATACGTTCTACATCATATTCATTGATGTGACGTCTATCTTCTCTTAAATGGATCGTAATTTGGTCAGCTCCTGCACGAATTGCTAATCCTATAGCATCTAATGGATCTGGATCGTTTATCTTTCTAGCTTCTCTTAATACCGCGATATGGTCTATATTGACTCCAAGTAACATTTTGATATCCTTAAAAAAATTATGTTAATTTAATTATAGCACGGTTCATCTGTGCGTGAGCCTGCTGCTGAAATAAACTTAGCATTAGCGTAGTAAAACAGGGGATACCATTGATAGCTTGTGATTTAGGGTCAAATACTTTTCGTGTCGTTGAGTTGGATGATACAACAAAAGAGCGTATTAGAGAGTTTGAAAAGATTGTCAAAACGGCTGAAGGTATTGCACATAGTGGCAAGATTAGTGCACAAGCAGTTCAACGAGTGATATCTGCAATCCTTGAAGCCCAAGAACAGTTTGATCTTTCAAATGCAAAAGCGGTTGCAACAGCAGCCATGCGTAAAGCATCAAATAGTGATGAAGTATTAAAGATGATATTTGAAGCTACAGGGCTTGATATAGAGATCATTGATGGCAAACAAGAGGCTGCTTTTGTTCGGATTGCTATCGAAAATAGGTTAAATGCAACTGATAATTATGTTGTTATGGATTTAGGTGGTGGTTCTACAGAACTTATTTTTAAAGAAGATGATCGTAGTTTTGATATTGGAATTGTGACGATTGTAGATAAGTATTCACTTGACTTTATCCAAGAGGGTATTGAAAAAGAGTTCGAACCTATCAAACTCTTTGCAAAAAGTGTAGCAAAACCACAAACTTTTGTTGCAACGGCTGGAACACCAACAACTGTAGCTGCATTTTTAAAAGGGATGGATTATAGTAGTTATGATTATAAAAAGATTAATGGAACTATTTTAACACTTGATCAAATAAGAGATGTATTATCACAACTTTTGGATATGAGTGAAGATGAGCGTATTGGGTGGGTTGGTGTAGGTAGAGATGATTTAATTATCGCTGGTATATTGATGTTTGTAAAAATTGTAGAAATTTTTGGT
>JADGDK010000350.1 GCA_016744895.1 Campylobacterales bacterium
GACCCAACATTTGAAAATGTCAGCTCTAGCTATTACTGGGGCTCTACTACCGGTGTGTACGATACCAGCGATGCGTGGTTTGTGCACTTCTACTATGGGTTCGGCAACTACTACGCTAAGGACGATGTCAGCTATGTTCGTTGTGTTAGAGACGGACAGTAATTCTGAAACTTTGATAATTATGTAAGAAGGTCTATTTCTATGGAATGTATTTAGATGTTGTTTAAGCAGAGGAAACATATTACTTGGCGAATTCGCCAAGTGTGAAAATGCCATTATTCAGACAAAAGTACGGATTATACAATACATGGTGTAAATGAACCATGTTATTTCCGAGTGGAGTAGTGTGGAGTTTAGAGTCTTACTTTTAGTCAAGCCCTAGTATAATAGGACAAAAATTCTAGGATTTACAGTGAAAAAAGTAGAACTTCTCTCTCCCGCAGGAAACTTTGAAAAGATGAAAATAGCCTTGGCTTATGGCGCTGACGCTGTCTATGGAGGGGTGAGTCACTTTTCAC
>JADGDK010000351.1 GCA_016744895.1 Campylobacterales bacterium
GTATTGTACCAAGTTTTTGAGTATCGTATTGTATCACTTCTCGTATCACCTATTTTAGGTAGTGATTTTGTTTTATAAGATTTTATGATTTTTGTAAGATTTGTTTTTGAAGTTTTTATTCGAAGTTAGAAACTCTTAGAAGTCCCTATTTTTGGTGCAGATGGGGGGATTTGAACCCCCACAGGATTTCTCCCACGAGCCCCTCAAGCCCGCGTGTCTACCATTCCACCACATCTGCATTTTGTAGTTTGGAATTGTAGCAAATAATTTATACAACTAAGTTTAAATTTACTCTTTTAGAAATACTCTTTTGTAATAATAGGATAAAAATAAAAAAGCAATACCTAAAGATATGGATATAAATTGTAAAGATACAAATGATGCCATAATACCAATAAAAAATGTTGTACTAACATTTCCTACCATAAATATCATCTCATTATAAGCAAGAACTCTACCTAAATATTTAGATTCTACTTCATCTTGTAGCATAGCATATGTATATGACCATATTGTAG
>JADGDK010000352.1 GCA_016744895.1 Campylobacterales bacterium
ATGCAGGTAACAATGTAGAGATGGTCCATATGCAAGAACATTCCGTATATCAGAGTTTTGATATGTGTGTATATGAAGGGAAAAAGATAGATGAAGAAGAGCCTTCTGTATTTGGTTCACTCATTGATCAGGTAAACCCCGAAAATGTTGTGACCATTGTCTATACTTCGGGGACTTCTGGACTTCCTAAAGGTGTTGAACTCACCCATCGCAATCTTATTTCTCAGATACATGGGACGCATAAGAATTATCATTTCGATAGAGAAAAAGACATTGCCTTTTCATTTTTACCTTTGGCACATATCTTCGAGCGTATGGTGATGCATTTTTATCTCTCTCGTGAGTTGAGTGTCTATTTTGCAGATGATGTCAAAAATGTAGGTGTACTGCTTAAAGAAATTAATCCTACAGTTATGACCGTTGTCCCCCGTTTGTTGGAGAAAGTCTTTTTTAAAATGAAACTAAAGGCCATGTCGGGGAATGTTATAAAGCAGACCCTTGTACGCCTTGCTTTTTAC
>JADGDK010000353.1 GCA_016744895.1 Campylobacterales bacterium
TCACTCTGGTGTCTACTATTGGAAAGGGAAAAACTCTGCTTTTTCCATCTTTGGAGGAATGCCTCTAGGCTTAACCTCTGAAGAGATGATTACATGGATGAAGTTTGGTGGAGGCATGGAGCTTTGGCGTGAACTTTATGCTAAGTTTAACCTCTATCCTCTTATTGGTGGAAGTACAGGACCTCAGATGGGTGGTTGGTTCAAAAAAGAAATCAACACCTTGCCCGACCTAAAAGGTCTCAAAATGAGAATCCCTGGTCTAGGAGGTGAAGTAATGCAAAAACTAGGAGTTAACCCCGTACTGCTTCCTGCTGGAGAAATCTTCACCTCATTAGAGCGTGGAACCATTGATGCAACTGAATGGGTAGGACCAGCACTTGACAGTATGATGGGCTTTTCTAAAGCTGCTGATTACTACTATACGGGTTGGCATGAACCTGGCTCTATTTTAGAAATCACCTTTAACAAAAATCGCTGGGAACATCTCTCTGCTGAGCATCAAGCCATTATCACAGC
>JADGDK010000354.1:0-232 GCA_016744895.1 Campylobacterales bacterium
GTACAATCACAAGCAATTTCATACACAACAGGCGTACCTGCCATGATAGGCGCGATGATGATGCTTACTAAAAAATGGCGAGGAAAAGGCGTGTTTAATATGGAACAATTTGATCCAGAACCTTTTATGGAAAAACTCATGATTCATGGACTGCCTTGGGTTGAATATCAAGGTGATTTGTCTGCTATTGAAATTTAAGAAAATAAGGGCAACCACGGGGGAATTGCCCCTA
>JADGDK010000354.1:242-515 GCA_016744895.1 Campylobacterales bacterium
TCTGAAAGGCTTTGCTATGTTTGCGACTTTCCCATTATTGAAAAAAACACTAGACGGTGTTTGTGCTAGTTCAATCAATGAAGCCATTTTAGGACGTGAAGAATTTGGGCGAGAAGTTCATACCTTTTCTCCTGCATACGATGAAGAGAGTCTTAAACAGTGTTTAGAAGTCAGTAATCATATTGTTTTTAATTCGTTTTCCCAATTTGAACGATTCAAAACGTTACGAGAACAATTTGCTGATAAAGTAGAATTTGGGCTACGAGTTAATCC
>JADGDK010000355.1 GCA_016744895.1 Campylobacterales bacterium
ACTCTATACTTCCAGCTCCAAGCCATTCATAAAAGTGTGAGATTTTACCATCTAACTCTGCTGTAATACGATTTGTTGCAAGTTTTACAAAACTGTTGTTATCGTCACTGTTTGTAGTTTGTACTATCGGTTGGAGTATGTTCTTGGGTACTTTTTTATCCATAAGAGTATAAATATTCATTAAATGCGTACGAAATAGCTTATCAAATGTAGAACCTAAATCTGTATGATGATCATCTCCATACCACCAAAACCAGTCAGAACTTTGAGCGATAAGAAACTCATTTTGGATGGTTTTAATCGTCTCTTCATCTAAGTTTTTCTCAAATTTCTCAAAATCAGCTTTTGTCTGAAAGAGCATTTCCCATGCAGCATTTTTTTCTTCATGTCCTATCCAAATATTAAAGTTTCCATTGATCCAACTACCTGGTTCTAATTCATGAAGATCATTTGAAGCAATTTTTGTATCATTTGCTACTTCAGTAAATAGTTTGCTTTCAATCCAGTTACAATC
>JADGDK010000356.1 GCA_016744895.1 Campylobacterales bacterium
AAAAAATTCCAAAAGATGAGATAAAAAACAAACTGATTATTATCAATCTATCTGGTCGTGGAGACAAAGACATGATGCAAGCCAAATCACTACTACATTTCGATTAAATTAGGATATATTTTGCAAGATACACTTTTACAGCTACTACAAGAGTATGGCTACATCGTTCTGTTTTTTTGGAGTATTTTAGAGGGTGAACTTGGGCTAATCATGGCAGGAATTATGTGTCATACAGGACATATGAATGTAGGATTTGCTATTTTTGTTGCAGGAATTGGGGGATTTGTAGGAGATCAAATATATTTTTATATTGGAAGATATTCAAAAAAATATGTGCACAAAAAACTAAGACATCACAGGCGAAAATTTGCCATAGCCCATATTTTACTACAAAAAAATGGATGGCCAATTATATTTTTTCAAAGATATATCTGCATCAAGATTTAAACGTAGAACACCTACTTCTAAGAAATAACGTATATTTCGAAGACTAATTTCTCCTTCTAACTCAGAG
>JADGDK010000357.1 GCA_016744895.1 Campylobacterales bacterium
ATATAATCGATTGCAGGTGCTATTTTATAGTGAATCTTATAAGCTTCTTCAACATTTTTATCGAGTCCAAATTTTACCATACTTGAAAATTCTTTCGGAAATCCTTCTCCTATTACCGAAATAACTCCAGCCCCACCCGCCAAAACCATTGGTAATGTGATCATATCATCTCCAGATATAACCAAAAAGTTTTTAGGACATATGTCAATTAATTTCATTGCCTGAACTATATCTCCTGCAGCTTCTTTAATGGCTACGATATTTTCAAAATCATTAGCCAGTCTTTTTACTGTTTCTGGATTTATATTCGAAGCAGTTCTTCCTGGCACATTATATACTATAATTGGCTTTATTGAAGCTTTT
This sequence comes from Campylobacterales bacterium, assembly GCA_016744895.1. Lineage (GTDB taxonomy): Bacteria > Campylobacterota > Campylobacteria > Campylobacterales > QNZT01 > SZUA-1433. Next base: position 364 of record JADGDK010000357.1, read on the forward strand.
GAAATCGCTGCAAAATGCTGATAAATTCCTTCTTGTGAAGGTTTGTTATAATAAGGAGAAACTGAAAGTATGGCCGCAAAATTCGATAGATTAGTTGATCTCACTTCGTCAATAACCGCTTGGGTATTATTCCCTCCTATTCCTAAAACC
>JADGDK010000358.1 GCA_016744895.1 Campylobacterales bacterium
AGATATGATTAGTGAAGATGGTGAAGAGAGTGTATATGAAGAAGAGTTTAACTTAACAAAAGCATTTGAGGAGTCGCAAGAAGATTTAAATCATCACGCAGTTGCAAAGCATCCTGGTGCTGCTAAATCATTACATGAAAAAGGTGTTTTTTATCCTAATATGGATAAATGGTTTAAAAAATTAAATGTAAATGAATATCAGTACTATCCAGAAAATGAAAAGCATTATTCTGTTATGAATAAAAAGTTTAAAACTCCTTCTGGAAAAATAGAGTGTAATTTAACTTCACTTACGAGACGTGGAATTGATGCAATGCCAACTTGGAAGAGTGAGTATGAGATGACTATTCCTGATGGACAGTTTAGATTTATTACAGGTCGTCATGCACAATTTACACAATCTGGTTCTTCAAATAACAAACAACTTTTAGATTTAGTTCCAACTAACTATATTTGGTTAAACAAAAGAGTAGCAAGTAGAATGGGTATAAAATTTGGAGATACTGTTGAAGT
>JADGDK010000359.1:0-235 GCA_016744895.1 Campylobacterales bacterium
GGACTGCCACGTATGCCATATTTTTCAGATAAATATCATTATGAAAATTACAGCTACAATGACTTAGAGAGTTATTTGCAAACCAGATTAGAGTTAAAATACAAACAAAATAAATTTAACTATTCAAACCTTGGTGTGGCTATTTTAGGATATTCTATGAGTAAAATAGAAAACAAATCTTATGAAGAGTTGCTTCAAGAAAAGATACTACAAAAACTAAATATGAATAACAAAA
>JADGDK010000359.1:245-513 GCA_016744895.1 Campylobacterales bacterium
TTACCAACTAAAATAGATTATACTCTTTCACCTGCGATGGTAGGTGCTGGTGGTATTTTTTCATCTGTAGAAGATTTATCAAAATTTGCAAAAGCCTCGTATGGAGATGCAAATGAAGCTTTAAAACTGACACAAAAAGAGACTTTTATACAAAAGAACTTTTTTGATGTAACCAAAGTAGGTCTAGCTTGGGGTATATCTAATGAAGATTTTACTGAAACTCTACATCTTCACCAAGGAAACATAGGTGGATATGTTTCCTTTATAG
>JADGDK010000035.1 GCA_016744895.1 Campylobacterales bacterium
TTTAAGCAAATTTATAATATGACGATATAAATTTAGACGTTTTTATGAAGATAATATTTTCAAGGAATAAAAGTGAAAAAATTTTTAAAAGATAAGCTTAGTCAATATAAACTCTCAACGATGTTCTCTATTATTATATTTATTGTTGCATTAACTGTTTCAACGATTGTGCAAAGTGTAAAATATAATGAAAGTAAACTAACTCTTGAAAATAATCTTAAGTCAAAGGCTGAGTCAATACTTGATTTTGCTGATGTACTTTTAGAGAGTAGAAATGAGAAGTTTTTTTCAAATGAAAGCCCTGAAGTTCCTCAAGTAATACAAAATGAAATCTTTGATAAGTTTACTGAAGTATCTGAGGGAAAAGTTTTTTTTAAAGAGGCGTCAGATGATCCTACTAATCCCAAAAACAAAGCTACTGCTTATGAAAAAGAAGAGATAGACTTTTTTAAAAATAATAAAGATATCAAACAACATGAGAATAAAGTTTTTAAAGATGGCAAAGAATATTATATGCTTTCACGCCCTATGTTTGCAGAAGAAAAATGTATCATGTGTCACCCTACATGGACAACGCCTGGCGAGGTAATTGCTGTTGAAAATGTTTTGATTGATATGGAAGATTTTTACACAGCATTGAGTGATAATATGTGGATGTCAGCACTGCTGTGGCTTATAAATATTACTATTTTACTTACAGTGATTCATCTCTTATTTAAACAATTAGTTTCTGACCGTATTCATAAGGTTTTAGAAATAATATTTAGAGTTGAAAAGGGTAATTTTGTCATAGATGATATGCTTGCTGATGAAAATATTAAACACGGAAGTAGTAAAAATGAGATTGATCGTATCTTTAGACATCTTTTAAATATGGTTCAAGGATTAAAACCTGTCATTGATAAAGTTGTAGAACAGAGTAAAGAGGTTGTTTTTGAGTCTATCTATGGACATTCAAAAATTACTGAGAATTTAGTATTGGCAGATCATCAGACTGAGATTATAGATCATTCTAAAAAGAGTATTAATAATATATTGGATATCAATAATAGACTTGATACTAATTTAGATGAAATGCTTGAAAAGTCTGAAAAATCTGTTAAAACCATTGATAGTGGACAACATATCGTACAAAAAAATCTAAACTCATCTTCTCATGCTTCAGATGCTATGCAAAATACGGTAAATTCTATTGGCGAGCTAGCTGAACATTCCCAAAATATATCAAAAGCAATCAGCTTAATCACAGATATTGCAAATGAAACTAACTTAATCTCTTTAAATGCTGCGATAGAAGCAGCACGAGCAGGGGAACATGGTCGAGGTTTTTCTGTAGTAGCCGATAAAATCCGTGAGTTGGCAGATGTATCCTTAGACAATGCCAACATGATAAATGGAGTGTTAAATGCAATACATAAAAATATTGAACAGGTCTCTACTGATGCTAAAGATACAAAAGAGGTCATTGATGAATTAAATGAGAGCTCAAGACTTCTTAATGATAGTTTTATCAGTATCAACAGTGCAATAGTTGAAAATAGTACAGTTTTAGAGTATTTTAAAGATAATTTCCAAAATGAAAAAAGTGCCTTACAAGAAGTAACTGCAGATCTATTAGAAGTCGCAAAAAGTAGTGAAAATTTAAATAACAATTCACAAAATGTTGAAGCATCGGTTAATAACATTACAAACATGAGTGGAGAACTTAAAAGTCTTACAGATGGTTTTGATGTGATTTATAATAAAAGATCTTCTATGCGAGAGGTTATTATGCCTCCTATAAAGTCGGATATTCTTATTAATAATTCAAAAAAACTTGAAGGTTTAGTGTATGATATATCTGATCACGGAATTTCAATGATTATTGATGAAACCTATAGTGATATAGAGTTAAATAGTGGTGAACGAGGTGTTGTAGATTTTAAGATGGATATCAGAGGTAAAACTAAATATCATTTTGAAATAGCACATATAAGAGTGAAAAAAGACAATGGTACTAGACAGTTTGGAGCAAAGCTCATATGAGCAACAAATAAGGGCTTTTTTAGTAGAATCTCTGAAAACTATAAGCAAGGTAAGAGATGCAAAACATTGATGAAGTTCTAAAAACTCATAAATTGACACAAGATGATTACACACATATTAAAAAGATTTTAGAAAGAGAACCAAATCTTTTAGAGATTGGAATTTTTTCAGCAATGTGGAGTGAGCATTGTTCTTATAAATCAAGTAAAAAATACCTTAATGGTTTTCCTACAGAAGCTCCATGGGTCATTCAAGGGCCTGGTGAAAATGCTGGTGTTATAGATATTGGTGATGGTATGGCTGCTGTATTTAAGATGGAAAGTCATAATCATCCAAGTTTTATCGAACCCTATCAGGGTGCTGCAACAGGCGTGGGTGGAATTTTAAGAGATGTATTTACTATGGGCGCGCGTCCTATTGCAAACATGAATGCACTTCGGTTTGGAAATGTGACTAATGACGATAAAATAAGTCGTCATCAACGTTATCTGGTTCGTGGAGTGGTTGCTGGAATTGGTGATTATGGAAACTGTATGGGTGTTCCAACTATTGGTGGAGAGACTTTTTTTGATGATGCTTATAATGGAAATATTTTAGTAAATGCCTTTACGCTAGGGACTTGTAAAAGTGATGAAATTTTTTACGGAAAAGCGGAAGGAATTGGAAATCCTGTTATCTATGTAGGTAGTAAAACAGGTCGTGATGGTCTTGGTGGTGCTGTTATGAGTAGTGATAGTTTTACAGAAGAGAGTAAATCACTTCGTCCAACAGTTCAAGTGGGTGATCCATTTGCTGAAAAACTTCTTCTTGAAGCGTGTTTGGAGCTTTTCCAACATGATTATATCGTCGGTATTCAAGATATGGGTGCAGCAGGACTTACTTCAAGTTCATTTGAGATGGCAGGACGAAGTGGAAGTGGCATGAAGATGGATTTGGGTCTGGTTCCAGCACGAGAAGAGGGCATGACACCTTATGAATTTATGCTTAGTGAGTCACAAGAGCGTATGCTTATATGTGCTAAAAAAGGGTATGAAGATAAGATCATTGACATTTTTGAAAAATGGGATCTTGATGTTGCTGTTATTGGTGAAGTAACTGATACAGGCAATATGGAGCTATTATGGCATGGAGAAGCTGTAGGTGAAATTCCTATTGATCCAATTACAGAAGAAGCACCAGTTCTTGATCGTCCAATTCAAAGACCTGCTTATTTAGATCAAATTAAAGATACAACAATTGATGATTTTGAAAAAGTGAGTAATGATGAAGCTTTTGACAAAATGTTTAGCTCTTTAGAAGTGGTCAATAAAGCATGGATTTATGAGCAGTATGACTCAATGGTTCAGACAAATACTGTAAAAGAGCCAGGAAGTTTAGATGCTTCTGTAGTGCGTATCAAAGAGAATGGCAAAGCCTTAGCGATGAGTAGTGATTGTAATCCGAGATATTGTTATATCGATCCTGAAGGTGGAGCGGCAGCTGCAGTTATGGAGAGTGGAAGAAATGTTGCTATGAGTGGTTCACAGCCGTTAGCAATTACAGATTGTCTCAATTATGGAAATCCTGAAAAACCAGAAACTATGTGGCAATTTGCCAAAGGATGTGAGGGTATTAAAAATGCATGTAAAGCTTTAAATACTCCAGTTGTTAGTGGAAATGTATCACTTTATAATGAAACCAATGGTGTAGGAGTTTTTCCAACACCAAGTATCGCTATGGTTGGACTTAATGAAGATCAAAATAAAATTCTTCCATCAGTTTTTCAAAAAGAGGGTACTTCACTTTATCTTATTGGTGAAAGTAGAAGTGAGTTTGGGGGAAGTCTTTATATGAAAGAGATGTTTGGTAAAGTTGAAGGCGAGCTACCTGTTGTTGATTTTGAAAAAGAGTTGAAACTTTGGAATTTTATCGTCAGTGCCAATAAAGAAGGACTTTTAAATTGTGCTAAAGATGTAAATGTTGGTGGTTTAGCAATTGCTTTAGCAAAGATGTCAGTTATCAGTGGAAAAGGTGCAGCGGTTGGTGTACGTCTTGAAGATGAGAGAGATATTTTTTCTGAGAGTTTTTCTCGTGCTATTGTTGAGGTGGATGATACAGATGCATTTGAGGCATATGCTGAAAAAAATGGTATAGTAATTGACCGCATTGGTAAAGTTGGTGGAAATCAACTGATCTGTAATGATTTGAAAAAAGATCTAGAACAATTGCAAAATATTTACTATAATCAATTTCAAGAGATTGTAGAACAAGATATTTAGTTCTGTATTTTTGAGGGAAAATCTCTAATTGCTTTTTTATTTATCTTGTGAATGATCTAAGCAGTAGAGACTCCCATAAATTAAAAAAGTATATAGTTCTTATATGATTTATGGAAAAAAATTATCATGTACAATACTTTATTTGACGAAAATAAACATTTATGCTATACTTTAAATAAAAAAGAAAAATAATGGAACAATATATAGAGCTTTTAAAAAGCAACAAAATTAAAGTAACACCGCAGAGATTGGCTATTGTAGAGCTAATGGATGTTCACGGACATATCAGTGTAAGAGATATTTTTGCACATATTAAAGCAAACTTTCCTTCACTCTCTTTAGCAACTGTCTATAAAAATATTAATGCAATGGTTGAAAGTAGTTTTATCAAAGAGTTAAAAATTGTAGGTCAAGATGCAAAATATGAACTTATTAAAGAGGAACATTCACACATGATTTGTAAAAATTGTGGTAAAGTAGATGATATTATTCTTGAAACAAATGCAATTGTAACCTCTGCTAGTGAAATTTCTAATTATAATATAGATGAGAGTAGTGTACAACTTTTAGGACTATGCCCTGATTGTCAATAAGTAAAGATTTTTCAAAAGAGTCCGATATTTAGATAAAGATAACTTTATCGGAGGTTTACTATGCAAAAAAATGGAGCTTTACACACAGCTAAATCACTCTTATATTTTTTTATAGAATATACCTTACTTGCCGTACTATTTATTACATTATTTTTAGTAACTGCACTATTTAGATTGTTTTTCGTGCTTTATCAATACTCTATAGGTAGTGTCATAAGTAAAAAATACCAAACCCAATATCATCCTATAAAAAACTAAGAGTTGCTCTATAGTGATATTATGTTAGAATAGAGTACTAAAATAATAGATAAATGAGTTAAATTGCATAATATAAAATCACTAATAAAAGAGAAAGTCCTTATTCTTGATGGGGCTATGGGAACACAAATTCAAAATCTTGAAATTCCTGAAGTTATTTGGGAAGGTAATGAAGGATGTAATGAGCTATTAAATAGTACATTTTCTGAAGGTATTTTAAAAGTTCATGATGCATATCTAAAAGCGGGTGCGGATATCATAAAGACCAATACTTTTGGTGCACTTCCTTGGGTCTTAGATGATTATGATATTGGTGAAAGAACTTACGAATTGGCACTCAATGGTGCAAAAATAGTAAAATCACTATGTCAAGAATACTCTACAGATGAAAAACCTCGATTTGCAGCTGGAGATTTAGGGCCAGGGACTAAACTTCCTTCACTGGGACACATCTCTTATGATGAAATGTATGAAGGGTATAAAACTGCTGCTTTAGGATTAATTGATGGTGGTTGTGATCTCTTTTTATTAGAGACTTGTCAAGATCCTTTACAGATAAAAGCGGCACTTCATGCATGTAGTGATATGGCACTTGAAAAAAGTGTTGAGATTCCGATTATGGTATCAGCTACAATTGAGCTTGCAGGAAGTATGCTTATTGGTACTGATGCAAAAACAATTGCTGCAATCATGGAGCCTTTTGAGATTCTCTCTTTAGGGTTCAATTGTGGAACAGGACCCGAACAAATTCAAAAGCATGTAAAAACACTTAGTGAAGTTTGGGGAAAACCAATTTCAGTACATGCAAATGCAGGATTGCCTCAAAATCGTGGAGGATTTACGTTTTATCCAATGGGACCTGATGAATTTACAAAACAGCAACTTGGTTTTTTAGAGTTTGATGGTGTCGCTCTTTTAGGTGGTTGTTGTGGTACAACACCACAACATATTTGGGAATTAAGTAAGGCTGTTGAAGGAATCGTTCCAAAAACTGCTTCTGGTTCTCAATCTAAAGCTTTAGCTTCTTTATTTGAAACAAGATCGTTAAAACAAGAACCAGCTCCATTTTTTATAGGTGAGCGAAGTAATGCAACAGGATCTAAAGCGTTTCGCCAATTACTTTTAGCTGAAGATTATGAAGGAACTTTATCAGTTGCGCAGCAACAGGTTAGAAGTGGTGCTCACGGTATTGATATTTCAGTTGGATTTGCAGGGCGTGATGAGACAAGAGATATGCAAATTGTAGGTTCTTTATATGCCCAAAAAGTGACTTTGCCATTGATGGTAGATTCGACGGTGACAAAAATTATTGAAACTGGACTCAAACAGATTGGTGGACGCCCCATTATAAATTCTGTAAATCTTGAAGATGGTGAAGATAAGTTTGATGAAGTATGTATTTTAGCAAAACGTCATGGTGCTGCACTCGTTTGTTTGACGATTGATGAAGTTGGAATGGCTAAAACTAAAGCAGATAAAGTACGTATAGCAGAGCGTATTTATCAACTTTGTACTAAGCGACATGGTTTAGATCCTCGCGATCTGGTTTTTGATCTTTTAACCTTTACGGTAGGTAGTGGCGATGAAGAGTATTTTACAGCAGCTATAGAAGTAATTGAAGCCATTGCTGAATTTAGTGCCTTACATCCTGAAGTAGGATTTGTCCTTGGTGTTTCAAATATCTCATTTGGACTTGATAAACATGCTCGTGAATATCTGAATTCTGTATTTTTAGACCATTGTGTCAAAGCAGGTCTTAGTATGGCCATTGTCAATGTAAAAAATACTTTGCCTTTACATAAGATGAGTCCAGAGGATATTAAAGTATGTGATGACCTTCTTTTAAATAATCGTGAAAATGGAGATCCTCTTTTTAAGTTTATTGACTATTTTGCAGATGCTAAAGAGGTTGATCAAGATGCAGAAGATGAAGCATTTAATAAATTAAGTACCAAAGAGAAACTACATTCACTTTTACTTGATGGTGATAAAGAACGGATGTTAATAGCGCTTGAAAGTGCAAAAGATGAGATAGTACCTGAAGAGATTGTTAATGTGATTTTGATCAATGCTATGAAAGAGGTTGGAGTGCTTTTTGGAAGTGGAAAAATGCAACTTCCTTTTGTACTGCAATCAGCTGAGACTATGAAATCGGGTGTTGATTTTTTAAATCCTTATCTTCCTAAAAAAGAGAAAAAATTACAAACTACTTTAGTCATTGGTACAGTAAAAGGTGATGTACACGATGTTGGAAAAAACCTTGTAGATATTATTCTTTCAAATAATGGTTTTAAAGTTGTAAATGTTGGGATAAAAGCAGATATCGCTGATTTTATTAAAGCCTATAGAGAACACAATGCAGATGCCATTGGTATGAGTGGGTTACTTGTAAAATCAACGGCAGTGATGATGGAAAATTTACAAGAACTTCAAAAAGAGGGGATTGATGTTCCTGTTCTTTTAGGTGGAGCAGCATTGACAAAAAAGTTTGTTGATGAATTTTGTCGTCCTAAATATGATGGTTCTATTTTTTATTGTAAAGATGCTTTTGATGGGATTGTCTCAATGGGACGAATTGAAGAGGGAGGCATGCTTAATACGAATCTTGGAAAAGAGGATTTTACAGAAGATGTAGTACTCAAAGAAGAGAAAAAGAGTATCATACCTGATTTTTCTGATATCAAAATGCCTTCACAATGTACTATTCCAAATCCTCCATTTTGGGGTAGAAAAGTTTTAAGCGCTGATGTGAGAGAGATAAGTTTTGATTGGATTAACCATAAATTACTTTTTTCTCAGCGTTGGGGTTATACTGGTAAGAATATGAGTAAAGAGCAGAAACAAAAACAGATTGATGATAAGCTTTGGCCACTTTATGAAGAGTGGAAGCGTGAAATATTAAAAAAAGAACTCTTTGATCCTGTTCAGTTATACGGTTATTACCCATGTAGAAGTGATGGTGATATGCTTTTAATTTTTGATCCAAGTGAGGGGTGGAACAAAGAATCTGAAATAAATTGTGAACCACTTGAAATAGTAAGAGATAGAGCAATTAAAAAAGTACAATTTCCAAGACAAGGGCGAAAACCATATCGTTGCTTGAGTGACTATTTTAGAAGTGATCGTCATGATGTAGTTGCATTTACAATGGCCAGTGCTGGAGATAAGTTTACGTCACTAGAGAAAGAGCTTTATGATGCTGGGAAGTTTACTGATTATCATCATCTTCATGGACTTAGTGTTGATTTAGCAGAGGCTTTAGCAGAGGTGATCCATAAACAGATACGATTAGAGTTAGGCATTGCAGAAAATGAAGGGCATACGCTTAGAGATGTAAAACTGACACGCTATCAAGGAGCGCGTTATTCTTTTGGATATGCTGCTTGTCCAGAATTGTCTGATAATAAAATTATATTTGATCTTTTAAATCCTGAAGAGTTTGGTGTGACTCTTGGTGAAACCTATCAAATGCATCCAGAACAAAGTACTAGTGCTTTAGTCGTACATCATAAGGAAGCCTTATACTATTCTTTATAAATTAAAATAATTTGATTTTATATGATCTTAATCAAATTATCTTAAGTATTTTTTGATAAAATTTCCTTCCATATAAAAAAACTAAAATATTTAAATTATTTTTTAAAATATACTGATATTTAAAACAGGAATACTTATAAAGAGCTACTTGGCACGATATTTGCTGTAGATAAAATATCTAAATTTAGAGAATATAAGGATATAAAATGAAAAATATTTTACTTGCACTCGCAGTTGCTATAACATTACAAGCTGGAAATCTATCTGATGGTATGGAAGCACTTGAAAGAGGTGATTTTAAAGCAGCAGTTGTATTTTTTGAAAAAGCAGCACATGCAGGAGATAAAATGGCACAACAAAATTTAAGTGTTATGTATAATAATGGTTATGGTGTCAAAAAAGATACGAAAATTGCAAGTGATTGGTTAAATCGTGCAACAAGTAAAGAAGTTGTTGCGACACGATAATTTATATTTTTTGATCTTCCAACTTTAGGAGTTCGTCAAGTTTTCGGCCGTTTTGAGTTAAGAGCGTGTCGAATTGTTGACTTCCCTCTTTTTCATCACTTTGAAACTTATCTAAGACAATATTGTTACTTCCTAGTATTACAAGATAATTAATTCCATTATATTCTAATAGAGCAACTCTATTTTTGGTGTCCAATGCTTTTTGATGTATAATATTGATGTCTTGTCTTTTTTTGGGATCTTTATGAAATAGCCAGTTACTAGAGCTTTGATCTGAATTGGTAATCCATTTTTTTAAAAGGTATAAAAGGATAATAAGAAAACCTAGTACCGCAATAATTTTGAGAAAACTGCCACTAAGGTCTTGTTCTTTTTTAGTTTCAAATTTTGGAGTCTGAAGTGTCTGCATCATTGCTGGTTTGACTCTAATTCTTAAACCATAATTATCAATTGTTTTAGATGCCTCTATTTGATAAGGCTTTAAAGCATTCACTTTGATAAAAACTTGATTTTTATAGGGTAGAATTCTAACTTTTTGTATAATAGGTGATGTGATTTCTTCAGTAATACTTTCTTGGATTTGAATATTTTCAAGCATTAAAATGGTACTTTCAGCTTCCTTTTTTTTAGAAATTTTTCCAAGATATGGTTGGTCAAAGGTGAGCATAAGATCAATGCTATCATCTTGTTTATATACATTATGATTTGTGATCGTTGTGCTAAAAAGAAGAGAAGAGAAAGTTATGATAAGAGTGAGTATTCTCACTGTCGCTCTTTTTTGAAGTATTGAATAATTGCATCAGAATCTAGTATTTCATTAATTCTAATTGCTAGATTTTCTTCATAAACCATGACTTCACCTTTTCCAACAATTTTTCTGTTGACGTAAAGTTCAACACTTTCACCTGCTGGTTTTTGTAAATCTATAACAGAACCTGTTTTTAGTTTTAAAAAATCTTTTAAACTGACATTAGTAGATCCGAGTTCAGTCACTAAATTGACAGAAACATCAATAAATTTATCATAATTTGTACTGTTTTTATCTATTTGAATTTCTTCCATGTTGGCGATTATACCTTTAAGTAGCTTTTATGTAAAATCCTCTACATTTGATGTAGGATTATTATGATTATAGAATTAGCGATTATCGGCGTTTTCGTTGGGTTCATCTCTGGATTTTTTGGTGTTGGTGGAGGGACTATATTAGTTCCCATTTTAATGTATTTAGGTTTTGATATTAAAGATGCTATTGGTATCTCAATTGTTCAAATGGTTTTTAGTTCAATGTATGGCTCTTACCTTAATTATAAAAAAGGTTCATTACATATCACAAGTACTATTTTTTTTGGTCTTGGTGGCTTTGTTGGTGGACTTGGTAGTGGATATGTAGTTGATACACTTTCCTCAAAAACACTGACAATTTTTCTTCTTCTTGTTGTGATGTATGCAATTTATAAATTCTTTGTTACTCCTGATAACCATGGAAAAAGTGAAATTGAGAACCGAGGACTGTTTTTTATAATTGGAGTTGGCATTGGATTGATTGCTATGAGTGTAGGTATTGGAGGTTCACTCCTTTTGACCCCTATTATGGTGGCATTTTTACATTTTGGTATTAAAAAAGCGGTCTCTGCTGCACTATTTTTTGTAGTGTTTTCATCAATATCAGGGTTTATTTCACTTTCCTACTATGGCTATATAGATTATTACCATGGAGTGATTATCGGTATTTCATCACTTATTGGGGTCTATTTTGGTATAACTGTTGCTCACAAAACAGATCCAAAGAGACATAAAAATCTCATTTTAATACTTAATTTTATAATTATGGGTCTCATTGTAAATAAGTTAATATAGTCAGGGGTAGTTATAAAATGGATAAGATAAAAGTATTTGGTGCTCGTGAGCATAATCTCAAATCTATAGATATAGAGATACCTAAAAATAAGTTAGTTGTAATCACTGGTATTAGTGGAAGTGGAAAAAGTACCTTAGCATTTGATACGCTTTACGCTGAAGGACAGAGACGTTATATGGAGTCTCTTTCTTCTTATGCAAGACAGTTTTTAGATCGTATAGGCAAACCCGATGTGGATAAAATTGAGGGATTAACCCCTGCAATTGCGATAGATCAAAAAACTACTTCAAAAAATCCTCGTTCGACTGTGGGAACGATTACAGAAATATATGATTATTTTAGACTGCTTTATGCTAGAGTTGGAAAACAGCACTGTCATCAATGTAAAAAACCAATTTCCCAAATGAGTGCGAGTGACATTATCGAACAAGTTTTAAAACTTCCAAATGGTGCAAAAGTAGTTCTTCAAGCACCTCTTGTACGTGAAAAAAAGGGTTCGTTTAGTGATATGTTTGAATCTTTACGACATAAAGGTTATGTTCGTGCGATGGTTGATGGTGTCATGGTACGACTTGATGAAGAGATAGAACTTAGTAAGACTAAAAAACATACGATCAAAGTAGTTGTAGATCGTGTGGTTATCAAAGAGGAGAACCGTCAAAGAGTTGCAGAAGATGTTGAAAAAGCACTTAAAGAGAGTTTTGGTGAGTTAGAGATTGAGATTTTAAACCATGAAGAAGTTGGTTTAGAGAGTGATCATATTCATTACAGTGAACATTTTGCATGTTTTGATTGTAAAATCTCTTTTGAGCCATTAGAACCGCTTTCATTTTCATTTAATTCTCCTAAAGGAGCGTGTTCAACATGTGATGGTTTGGGAATTCGTTATGCCATTGATATGAGTAAAATTGTGGATGAACATTTAAGTATTGATAAAGGTGCTATAAAACTTTTTTATGGGTTTAATAAAGGCTATTATGCAAAGTTTTTAAAAGCTTATTGTGATACTAATGATATTGATACAACGGTACCTTTTGAAGCGTTGCTTCCTCATCAGCAAAAAGCGGTTTTACACGGTGGCGCAGGGGAAGCAGAATTTACTTGGAAACGACATAAGTTAAAGCGTCGTTTTGAAGGTGTTGTGAAAATCGCATACAACATGATAAAAGATGAAAAAGAGCTTGCAGAGTATATGAGTGAGAAGGTGTGTGACAAGTGTAGTGGAAACCGTTTAAGCCTTGAATCTCTTTCTGTTATCGTCGCAAAGACAGGAATTGCGGATCTTTTACAGATGCCAATCGAAAAATGTTATGAGTTTTTTGCCAAACCTGAAAATTTTGAATATTTTTCAAATCAACAAAAATTGATTTCTGCACCCATTTTAAAAGAGATCAATGAGAGACTTTTCTTTTTATATGATGTGGGACTTGGGTATCTTTCACTGGGTAGAGATGCAAGAAGTATTAGTGGTGGTGAAGCACAAAGGATACGGATCGCTTCTCAGATCGGGAGTGGACTAACTGGTGTTATGTATGTTTTGGATGAGCCTAGTATTGGTCTTCATGAGAGGGATACACTGAAGCTTATTAGAACGCTTAAAAGTTTACAAAATAAAGGGAACTCTGTTATTGTAGTTGAGCATGATAAAGAGACAATAGAAGCAGCTGATTATATTATAGATATTGGACCTAAAGCTGGTCGTGAGGGTGGTGAGGTTATTTTTAATGGTACTTTAAAGGATTTGAAAAAAGCAAAAACTTTAACTGCTGATTATCTTTTTGGTCGTAAAAAGATTGATTATTTTCACGGTCGTAAACAAGATAAATGGATAGAGATGAAAAATGTCTCAATCAACAATATTAAAAATCTTTCAGTTAAAATTCCATTGGCAAACCTTGTAGCAATTACTGGAGTGAGTGGAAGTGGTAAAAGCTCACTTATACTACAGACACTACTCCCTGTTGCGAAAGAGATTTTAAATCGAGCACGAAAAGTTAAAAAAGTAGATGGTGTAGAGTGTACGGGATTAGAAAATCTTGATAAAGTGATCTATTTAGATCAAAGTCCAATAGGAAGAACTCCAAGAAGTAATCCTGCCACTTATACGGGTGTGATGGATGAGCTTAGAGAACTTTTTACAAAGACTAAAGAGGCACAAATAAGAGGCTATAAAATTGGTCGTTTTAGTTTTAATGTTAAAGGTGGACGTTGTGAAAAATGTCAAGGTGAAGGGCAGATTAAAATTGAGATGCACTTTTTACCAGATATCTTAGTAAAATGTGATGCCTGTCATGGGCGTAGATATAATGCACAAACATTAGAGGTACTTTATCGTGGCAAAAGTATTTCAGATGTGTTAAACATGAGTGTAGATGAAGCAATGGAGTTTTTGTCCGCAATTCCTAAAATTCATCAAAAACTTAAAACATTACAAGATGTTGGACTTGGATATATTACACTTGGACAAAATGCGGTGACATTAAGTGGTGGTGAAGCACAAAGAATTAAACTTGGAAAAGAGCTTAGTAAAAGAGATACAGGATCAACACTTTACATACTTGACGAACCAACTACGGGACTTCACTTTGCTGATGTGGATCGTTTGACAAAAGTATTGCATCATTTAACTGATCTTGGAAATTCTGTATTAGTTATTGAACACAATATGGATGTGATTAAAAATGCAGATTATATTATTGATATTGGTCCTGACGGAGGAGCTAAAGGTGGTGCAATTGTTGATATTGGAACTCCGCAACAAATTGCTGATAATTTTGAGAAAAGTGGAAGTTATACAGGGAGATATTTAAGTAAGGAGCTCTAAACTAGAGCTACCTTTTTAAGACTTCTTCTCTCTATCTCTTTACCTTCATAAATAGTGATACCTGTTAATGTATCGTTATCATCTTGCATCTCAATAAGAAGCCTATCGTGTTGGTGTTTGTACTCCCATGAACGTTTTTTAAGGTTATTATCAAATCTTTTTAATGTACCTTCACTTCGTTTGGTCATAAAATACCAGTTTCCATTTCCATCTTTGTAATATCCATTTTCAATAGGATCTTCAGGAAGCTCATCCTCACTTACAAGGTGTTTGACAGGCATCACAGTTTCACCTTTTTTGTGAATTCTGTTATAAACTGTTTGTGGTGCGTGTTTTTCACTTGGATTGTGGTATCCAATTGTGGAAGTGCCTACAAGTGCTAAAAATGATGGATCGTATTCCATCTCTTGTACTTTTTCATAAGAGAAGAGTTGATAGTTTAATGCTCTATCTTTTTTAACTTCAAGCCAAATCTCTTTTTGATCAAATGTTCGTATAAGCTGGTAACGACAGGCAACTGAACCTTGTGCATCTGTAAAATTTATGATATTTTGACAGCTGTATGGAACTTTCTTTAGTTCGATTTGACTCTCTTTCTCTAGTGCAAGTGGATTAAACATAAAAACTCCTTTTGAGATAGATCGTCAATTAATTTAAAAACTTTAGTATTTTATAAAAATAATTAAATTTATGCTATTATTAGTTTTGTAACTTAAGAATGTCATAATAAATTTACAAAACATACGAAATAATGTATAAATATATAAAAAAAACTGTCATTTTATAGTATATTAATCTTATAAAGTTATAATTTCAGTATGTTTAATGAGTGATAAATTATGTAAGGATTAGAAAGCGTATAAAACATTCGTTTTTATGTCTGATTTATCAAATCTTAGGTACTATTTATACATGGAATCTAAAGACTTATTCAACATTTTACATAATGCCGTGGAGGCACAACATTATGGAAAGAAAATTAGTCAAAAAAATATGGCTGAAAAACTTGGTATATCAATGAGAACTTATCAGGATTGGCGTCTTGGTAATTCACAACCTCAAGCTGCGCCGGCAATATTCCGCATGCTAGGTGAACTTGATGAAGATGATATAGTGAGAATTATAAAAAAGATTTCAAAAGGACTAAAAAATGACAAGAATGAGCGAAGTTGAAAGAGCGGCATTAGAAGATCTTTTTATAGGATTACCATGTGAGAGTCTACTAAGTAGAGTAGCATACTTTATCAAACATCTTTTTTATACACATTAATATACCTTAAAACTTATGGGTTTTAAACTCATAAATTTTCTTCCTTTCTCCCCCCCCTATATACAATTTAAATCTTCCAAATAAAAATAAGAGCTAAAATAGTATGAATTAAATTTATTTACTACTTGTGTCGATTTATCTCCATTAACACCTTTAGTCATATAGACTAAGGTTATGTTATTTTTATAACTAAGCCTATACTTGACAATAAGAGACTAAAGTTGTATAATAACAGTAATATTTTTAATTTAGGAGAAAATATTGAAAGAAAATGAAGATAAAAAGTTAGATGAAGAGGTTGAGTCACAAGAAGTTGATGAAAATCTTGAAATTGAAGAAGAAGTTGAACTTAATCCGATAGAGGTACTTGAAAAGAGAGTAGCGGAACTTGAAGATTTAAGACTTAGAGATTTGGCTGAGTTTGAAAATATTAAAAAACGGTTAGAAAAAGAGAAAGCACAATCTATCGCTTATTCTCAAGAAGGATTTGCAAGAGACTTGTTAGCAGTTATTGATTCGCTTGACAATGCAAATGCAACGATGGATAACCTTGAAGAGGTTAATGCTGAGAAGATTAAAGAGGGGATTGATCTTACTGTAGATCAGTTTAAAAAGATTTTTGAAAAACATGGCATTGAGCTTGTTGAAGTAGATAATGGATTTGATCCAAACTTCCATGAAGCGATGATGAAAGTGGATAGTGACGAACACAATGAAGGTGATATCGTACAGGTTTTTCAAAAAGGTTATAAGATAAAAGATAGAGTTTTAAGACCAACTATGGTTTCTATCGCAAAATAATAAAAAATTAGGTGGGAATCAAAAGCATGGGTTATCTGTGCGTGACCCCTCTGCTGAAGAGAACTCAGCGTTAGCGTAGTAAAAGGGACTTTGTTCCTTTTATGTAATTAAAATAAAAAAATAAAGAGGTATTTATATGTCAAAAGTAATAGGAATAGATTTAGGAACAACAAACTCATGTGTTTCAGTATATGAGAGAGGTGAGAGCAAGATTGTTACCAATAAAGAGGGTAAAAATACAACTCCTTCAATTGTCGCATTTACAGATAAAGGTGAACTTTTAGTTGGCGATCCAGCAAAAAGACAAGCTGTAACAAACCCAGAGAAGACGATTTACTCTATCAAAAGAATCATGGGTCTTATGTGTGAAGAAGATGCAGCTGCTGAAGCGAAGAAAAGACTTCCTTACCATGTGGTAGATAGAAATGGAGCTTGTGCAATTGAGATTGATGGTAAAACTTATACACCACAAGAGATTTCAGCAAAAGTTTTAATCAAACTAAAAGAAGATGCAGAAGGCTTTTTAGGTGATAGTGTAACTGATGCGGTTATCACAGTTCCAGCATATTTCAATGATAGTCAAAGAAAAGCGACTCAAGAAGCAGGAACAATTGCTGGTCTTAACGTTTTAAGAATTATCAATGAGCCAACTTCAGCTGCACTTGCTTATGGACTTGATAAAAAAGAGGCAGAGCAAATCGTAGTTTACGATCTTGGTGGTGGTACATTTGATGTTACTGTTTTAGAGACTGGTGATAATGTTGTTGAAGTACTTGCAACTGGTGGTAATGCATTTTTAGGTGGAGATGATTTTGATAATAGACTTATTGATTGGTTAGTAACTGAGTTTAAAAATGACAGTGGTATTGACTTAAAAGGTGACGTAATGGCACTTCAACGTCTTAAAGAGTCTGCTGAAGCTGCAAAAAAAGAGCTTTCAGCTGCAACTGAGACAGAGGTAAATTTACCATTTATCACAGCTGACGCAACAGGTCCAAAACACCTTGTTAAAAAATTGACTCGTGCAAAGTTTGAGTCGTTGATCGATGATTTAGTACAAGAGACAATTACAAAAATTGATTCTGTTATCAAAGATTCTGGTGTTTCTGTTGGTGATATCAAAGAGATCGTTATGGTTGGTGGTTCTACACGTGTACCATTAGTTCAAGAAAAAGTAAAAGCATATTTTGGAAAAGATCTTAACAAATCTGTAAATCCTGATGAAGTTGTTGCAATGGGTGCAGCAATCCAAGGTGCGGTAATTAAAGGTGATGTAAAAGATGTTCTTCTTCTAGATGTTACACCACTTTCACTTGGTATCGAAACACTAGGTGGAGTTTTAACTAAAGTTATCGAAAAAGGAACAACAATTCCTGTTAAAAAACAACAAACATTCTCAACTGCGGAAGATAATCAACCAGCAGTTACGATTCATGTTGTTCAAGGTGAGAGAGAGTTCGCAAGAGATAATAAATCACTTGGTCAATTTAACCTTGAAGGAATTCCACCAAGTCCAAGAGGCGTTCCACAAATTGAAGTAACATTTGATATCGATGCAAATGGTGTTTTAACAGTATCTGCGCAAGATAAAGCAAGTGGAAAACAACAAGAGATTAAAGTTACTGGTTCATCAGGACTAAGTGATGAAGAGATCGAAAAAATGGTACAAGATGCAGAAGCGAACAAAGAAGCTGATGCAGCAAGAAAAGAGGGTGTAGAAGCTAGAAACCAAGCAGATGCTCTAGTACATCAAACAGAAAAATCACTAACTGAAATGGGTGATAAAATTGAAGCAGAAGATAAAGAAAAAATCGAAGCTGCTGTAAATGATCTTAAAGAGACACTTAAAGATGAGAGTGCTACTAAAGAGCAAATTGATGAAAAAGTAAAAGCATTAACAGAAGTGAGTCATAAACTTGCTGAAGCAATGTATGCAAAAGATCAAGGTGCTGAAGGTGGTGCTCCAGGTGCAGATGCTGGTGCTAAGAAGAAAAAAGATGACGATGATGTTATCGATGCTGAAGTAGAATAAGTATCACTATCATTGTTTTAGATGGGGTGTCAAACCCTGTCTAAAATCCTTTCTATTAATTACCTCAAATGACTTCTTAAATAACAATTATAAGAAGTTGATCCCATCAATTATCTTTCTTACGTTAAAATTACAAAAATAAATATGGAGAAAAGATAGTGAAAAATATTGTTTTACTCTTTTTATTGGTTTTATATACTTCTGTTTATGGCAGTATAAATGAAAATACAATTGCTACTTTATTAGAATTGAAAAAATCACAAGATATCATTACGCAAGAGATAAAAGAAAAAATACTTTTGCATAAAAGATCTACCTTAGTAGATGAAAAAGAGCGTATTAAACAAGAAATTAAAGCATTAGATCTACAAGAGAATGAGTTGAAAATTAAATTTGAAAAGATTGCAACTGGTGTAGATACTTCTTTTTTAAAAGAACAAGCTCATGGTAAAGCTACGACCATTAGTGATGATTTTCAGTTACTTCTCAAACCTCTAATTCATGGAGCCAAACAAGCAACTGAAGAGATGAGAAAAAAAGCACAGTTACAAGAAGAGATCGAGTATTATAAGGTGACGTTACCACAAGCGGCACAAGCCTTTGAAAATATAGAGTTTCTTTCAAAGGATTTAAAGGAAAAAGCACTAAAAAAAGATTTTGATATTTTAAAAAAATATTGGAAACAACAGGTGGCACTTATCTCAAGTAATTTAAATGCTTCATTACACCAAGTTGAGATGTTAGAAAAAGATGATGTTTCCTTTGCTCAATCTTTAGAGATGAATACAAAAAACTTTTTTCACCAAAGAGGTCTTTATCTTTTAGAAGCTATTGGTGCATTTTTAATTATCATCATTACTATGCAGCTCATTCACGCACTCTTTGTAAAAATATTTCCAATTCTTACAAAAGCAAACCGTAGTTTTCAGATACGGTTTGGAGATCTTCTGTATAGAGTATTGACAACGATACTTGCTATTTTAGCACCTATGGCAATTTTTTATTATGAAGAGGATTGGGTTCTTTTTAGTGCTGGAGTTTTGATACTTTTGGGAATAGCATGGACATTTCGTCATCTTATTCCTCGTTTGTGGCAACAAGCAAGATTGCTTTTAAATGTAGGTTCGGTGAGAGAAGAGGAGCGAATTTTTTATCATAACCTCCCATGGCAGGTGAAAAATATCAATATTTTTACTGTTTTGGAAAATCCAGACTCAGGAGTAAAACTTCGTCTTCCTATAGAGGAGTTGGTAGGTTTAACATCACGTCCACCGTTAAAATATGAGCCGTGGTTTCCATGTCGTATCAATGATTGGGTACTTTTAGCTAATGATTATTATGGAAAAGTGGTTGGGATTTCGTTAGAGTTTATAGAGTTAGTAGATATAGGGGGAGGGCATAGAACTTTTATAATATCCGATTTTTTATCGCTTTCTCCTCAAAACCTTTCAACAGGTTTTAGAATTATAAATACCCTTGGAATTAGTTACAAACATCAAAAAGAGAGTACCAATGAAATCGTTGATACTTTGGAAAAGTATATCTTACAAAAAATTGAAGAAGAAGATTATACAGAGGGGCTTAAGAAGTTGATTGTACAGTTTTCACATGCTGGGGACTCTTCTCTTGACATTGCGATTATTGCAAATTTTAATGCAGATATGGCACCGTTGTACTATAGACTTCAACGTGCAATATCAAGATGGTGTGTGGATGCATGTAGTGAATATGGTTGGGAAATTCCATTTCCTCAGCTTACAGTACATGGGATAAAAGAATAAAATTATGAAAACAGAGTCTCATCCTTTTGATCCTATTATCAATTCTGACTCTGAAATTCTTATCTTGGGAACTTTCCCTAGTTTAGATTCTTTTAAATATCAATTTTATTATGCACATAAACGAAACCAATTTTGGAAAATTTTGAGTGATATCTTTAATGTTACTTTAGAAGATGATAAAACAAAAGTAGACTTTTTACTCAAAAATCGTATTGCACTTTGGGATATAATTCAAAGTTGTGAGCGAAAGAATTCTGCTGATAGCAATCTTAAAAATATCATTCCACAGGATATAGCAACACTGTTAATAAACTATCCAAAGATTCAAAAAATTCTTTTTACAGGTAAAAAATCTGAAGAGATTTATATGAAATATTTTAAAGATCTTGCAATTGATACTGTTTCATTACCTTCACCATCTCCTGCTTATGCCGCAATGAGGTACGAACAGAAATTACAGATATATAAGGATCATATAGCTGTAACAAACTAAATTGATAGGCAACTCTTTGACACAACTTATTGATTGTTACTTTCCATTTACAAACAGTTACCCATGGTTTTGATTATTGGAATATACTTCTATTGTAAATAAATTTTAAGGAGAAATAGATATGAAAAAATTTATAGCGATGTTGTGTATCGTTGGAGCAGTAGTGAGTTTTGCAAGTGATAATTCAAGACCACAAAGAGGTGAGAGAGGTACACCGCCAGCTGAAGCAATTTCAGCATGTGAAGGTCAAGAGACTGGTGCTATATGTCAAGTGATAACACCACGTGGTGATACTTTGGATGGTACTTGTAAAAATACACCAGATGAAAAGTACTTTGTCTGTATGCCAGCAAATGGTGGTTCAAAAGGACGAAGATAGATTGTTGTGACAGATGTAACACTCTGTCACTTATCTTAAATCTTTTTAAAAATACTTTCTTTATCGATAATGTAATATAATCCTACACTTTAATTTTAATATAAGAGAGAGATTATGAGCCAAAAATGGAATTTAGAAACAATCGCAATACAAGGTGGCTATCATCCACACAATGGTGAGCCAAGAGTTCTACCTATCACACAAAGTACTACCTATAGATACGATACAGCACAAGCTGTAGCAGATCTTTTTAATTTAGATGCGCCAGGACATATGTATTCGCGTATCAGTAATCCAACTTGTGAAGCCTTAGAAAATAAAATGGCAGAACTTGAAGGTGGTGTTGCCGCGCTTGCTACATCGTCAGGACAAAATGCTTCGACAGTAGCCATCACAAATCTTTGTAGTTCAGGTGATCACTTTATCGCAGTTGGTGCACTTTATGGTGGGACTGTATCACTATTTACAAACACTCTTAAAAAGATGGGAATTGAAGTGACATTGGTTGATGCATCTTTATCTCTTGAAGAACTCAAAACATTTTTTAAACCAAATACAAAAGCACTTTTTGGTGAGACAATCGCTAATCCAGCACTGGATGTTTTAGACTTTGAAAAGTTTTCAGCGTTGGCAAAGGAGATGCACGTTCCTTTTATCGTTGATAATACTTTTGCAACTCCCTATCTATGCCAGCCACTTAAATATGGAGCAAATATCGTTATCCACTCAACTACCAAGTATCTTGATGGACATGCAACAAGTGTTGGTGGAATGATTGTTGATGGTGGAAACTTTGACTATACAAAAGATGATAAATTTCCAGAGTTTGTTAATCCAGATCCAAGTTATCATGGACTTGTCTATACTGCGAAGTTTGGAAACTTAGCTTATATCATCAAAGCGCGTGTTCAGTGGATACGAGATATCGGTTCATACCAAACTCCTATGAATGCATTTTTAACCAATTTAGGTATTGAGACACTACATGTACGTATGGATAGACACTGTGAAAATACACAAAAATTAGCAGAGTTTTTAGCCTCACATGAGAAGGTTTCATGGGTAAATTATCCCGGATTAAAAGGGCATAAACATTATGACATTTCTAAAAAATACCTTAAAGGAAACAGTGGAGTCCTTACTTTTGGAGTTAAAGGTGGTGCAAAAGAGGGTGAGGTTGTTATGAACTCTCTTGAACTTGCGGCTATCGTGGTACATGTTGCAGATGTGCGAACAGGTGTATTACATCCAGCAAGTATGACGCATCGTCAGCTAAGTGCTGAGGAGTTGGATAAAGCAGGAGTGACACCAGACCTTATCCGTGTAACTGTAGGTCTTGAACATGTTGATGATATCATCGCTGATTTTGACCAAGCACTCAATAAAATATAATACATATGTAAAGAGATATCTTCTTCTGTAGATATCTCTTTATACTCATCATACTTTACTTATGTCTAAAATTGATTCATACAAATACTACGCTTACGACATAGAGACCTTTCCTAATGTTTTTACATGTGTGATAGAAAACATTAGCACTTGTGATACACGCATTTTTGAGATTAGTAGTCGTAAAAATGATGCAAAAAAGTTTTATAAGACCTTGCAGTGGTTATCCAAAAGTGATAAAACATTGGTAGGATATAACAATCTTTATTTTGACTATCCAGTCATTCAATACTTTATCTCACTCTTACCTAAAAACTACAGTGGTAAAGTGTTTGCAAATATGCTCTATCAGTATGCAAATGAACTAATCAAAACTAATACAAATGAACAAAAAAGACACCATCAACTTATAGAAATTGCGCAATTGGATTTAATGCGTTTGCATCACTTCGATAACAAAGCCAAACGTGTAAGTCTCAAAATCTTAGAGTTTAATATGCGTTCACAAAATATCGAGGATCTTCCTTTCCCACCAGGGACTGTACTTTTAGAGGATCAGATTGATACACTTATTTACTACAATAAACACGATGTAACTGAAACTATCAAGTTTTTTCACTACTCTAAAGAGGCTATAGCGTTTCGTGAAGCATTAAGTGATAAGTATCAAGAGAACATGATGAACTATAGTGATATGAAGATAGGAAAGCAGTATTTTATACGAAATCTTGAAGAGAGATTAGGTAAAAATATCTGTTTTGTTGATGGTAAACCAAGACAAACATTGCGTAATTATATCAATTTTAATGAAATCATACTCCCTTGTATTTCATTTAAAACAGCACCTTTTCAAGCACTGAAGTCTTATCTTCAAAAACAGCATACTGATGATCTAAAATCTGTTTTTTCAAATATTTCTAAAGAGAATTTAGGAGACTTATCAGGGCATGTGACACTCTCTTCTAAAGGTAAAGCTTCTAATTTGCATCTCAATTTTAAAGGGTTTACATTTCATTTTGGTACAGGTGGGCTTCATGGTAGTGTTGAAAGTTGTTATTATGCTCAAGATGATGAGTATGTTATATTTGATATAGATGTCGCTAGTTATTATCCAAGTATTGTAGTACACAATAGACTTTATCCTGAACATCTTGGCGCAGAGTTTACAGATATCTATAGTGAAATTAGAGATCTTCGGTTTAGTTATCCTAAAGGAAGTGCTCAAAATAAGATGTTAAAACTCTCACTTAATGCTGCTGGGTTTGGTGATACAAATAACCAATATAGCCCTTTTTATGACTCTAAAATGACAATTACCATCACCACCAATGGACAGTTGATGCTATGCATGTTAGCAGAAATGTTGATGATAAATATCCCATCACTTAGTCTTATTCAAGCAAATACTGATGGATTAACAATGCGTTTTTTTAAAAGTGATCAAACACAGTTTTTAGATTTATTAAAAGAGTGGGAGCGTATTACTGGTATGGAGTTAGAAAGGATAGAATATACACAGATGTGGATACGTGATGTCAATAACTATATCGCTAAAAGTGTTGATGGTAAAGTCAAAAAAATAGGAGCTTATAAAGATAAGCTAGAGTGGTATCAAAATCATTCAGCCTTGGTAGTACCTAAAGCAGTTGAAGCTTTTTTAATTGAGGGTATACCTTTAGAAAAGTTTATCAAAAATCATCAAAATCCATTTGATTTTATGCTTAGTTTTAAAGCCCCTCGAAAGACAAAACTTGTTCTTGAAAAGATAGATGGACTTCAAAAAGTGTATGAACCTTTACAAAATACATTACGTTATTTTATAGCCAAAGAGGGAAAGGCACTTAAAAAAATCATGCCTGCTTTAAATCTAAAGCAAGAAGAACGTGTGATAGGAATCAATGTTGGTTATGTTGTCCAAGAGTGCAATGATGCATCTAAGTTTTCATTTAAAAATTTAAACTATGAGTGGTATATCAAAGAGGCAGAAAAACTCTCAACAGCACAATTTACAGGAAGACAGAAAAATCTATTTGACTTGGCATAAAAAAAAGCAAAGCTGTTAATTTTCATTTACATAAGATTTATTTTGAGTTATCAATAAAGGTATAGAATTTGATTTGAAAAAAATCAAAGGATAAAAAGTGAAAAAAAGTTTTTTAAAAGAGAGTGCGACATCATTAACGGCATTAATATTTTTAGTTGTAGGTATCACAGGTGTGATGATGTACTTTCATATTTTGGATAAATATACTGAAGCGTTACATGAAAATCTAGGGTTAGCTTTTGTCGTAGTGGCGGTGCTACATGTGTTTTATAATTGGAGTAGTATGAAAAGATACTTTCCTAAAAAACTTTTTCACGTTTTTAGTGTGATAGTACTCGTTGTTTCATTGGCTTTTATTGTGAGTGTAAAAGAGGGTGAAAATCCTAAAAAAACAATTATCCATTCCACATTAAAAGCACCGTTAGCTGTTTCATCTGCATTGTTTGGTAAAGATGTGGCTGAAGTGATCGAAGTATTAAAGGTTCACAATCTTCAAGTTTCTAAAGGAAGCTCATTAGATGAAATTGCTAAAGAGAATAAAATATCACCATTTGAGATTGTAGATATGATATCAAAGAAGTAGTAATAAACCTGAATTTTGGAAGCGTTACAAGTGCTTCCAAAATAGTTTTAAAAATACATTAACTATATATAAACTTTATGAAGATATTTTACTCCTTAATCCTAAGAATATATTTTTACGAAGTATGCTATAAGGCAAAAGAAACTGGATGTAGTTGAGGGATGAAACTAATTGCTACAGATTTTTAATTCAAATTATCTTCTATTCTCATATTTTTTACTAATGATCCTAGGGGTTTTTATATTTAAACTATCTTATTAGTAAGTATAGCTATAATTAATTCCAATTAATTTAATTAGGATATAGCCATTGGCTTACAAGAGAAAATTTATAGGTGAGTGACTATAAGGGAGCATAGTTTATATGAAGATAATCGAGAAGATTTCCCCAATGCTTGCATTGGTTGGAGTTAATCGCCTCGAAGAGGCGATATTTATGATAAAATG
>JADGDK010000360.1 GCA_016744895.1 Campylobacterales bacterium
TAGCTATAGAGGGTGTACTCTCTCTATAGCTATATGGTTTAGCTAAATTTTAAAGTGAACCATTTTTTATATCTTCAGATAATATTCGGTTAAGCCAGTATGCAACTCTTCCAAATTTTTTGTTTGAGTTCCCATCTTCATTTTTAAGACGTTGATAGCTTTTTGTATAGAACCCAAGATGATAGATGCCATCAGCTACTTTGTTAAAAAGGTTTTTACCAAATAGTTTTGTTCTTGCACCATCATTTTGCACAAGATGAAAACCAGTTTCTTCATTTTTTTCATCATCACCATGAAGTTTTTTCCATTTGTCTTTATTGTTTGCAACAATGTATTTATTTAATTCACGCATGTCATCTGCATCAAGTTTACCATCACTAGCAAGTCCTAAATTTTTAATCGCTGAGATAATAATTTTATTCATTTCATTAGCAGATTTTGCTGCTTCATGAACATCGCCTAGGGATACTCTTTTCTGTAAGCCTGTATCACTATACATATAATCTATAATAC
>JADGDK010000361.1:0-255 GCA_016744895.1 Campylobacterales bacterium
CAACGCATACAACGATCAGCTTCACTCATTGCTTGGTCTTGTGTAAAACCTAAGTTAACTTCTTCGTTATTTGTCTTTCTAAATGCTGTATCAAGAACTGAACTATGTTCACGAGCAAGACCTGGTAACCAACCACCAACTTTCTCTTTTTTATCATAAACTTTTAGTTTACGAAGATGGTCAGACATAATTTCTTCATCAGTTAAAGTAATCTCGCCATCATGCACATATCTACTGATAACTGAAGCACCACGT
>JADGDK010000361.1:265-512 GCA_016744895.1 Campylobacterales bacterium
GTCATATAGTCTTTACCATTTGTCTTAATAGTTGCCCATGAAGTCATGTCTAGTTCCCACTCTTCTGGTAAGAAACCTAAATCAGCTGATTGAGAAACTGCAGGTACTAAATAATCAAAATCAATAGTTTCTGAAGCACCCTCAATCTTAACTAGTTGAGGACGACCACCATCTGGATCTGGAACTAACTCGAACTTATCAATAACAAGAGCTTTAAGTACATCATCTTCATCAATCATCTCATTTA
>JADGDK010000362.1 GCA_016744895.1 Campylobacterales bacterium
CTTTTCCAGTGATCAAATGATCCGTATCTCCTCCGCCTGGCGTTGTACCATCGGCTTCAGTGATTGCAATCTCGAAATCTTTACTGGTTGTAGATAAATCTGTACTGGTTGCTTTTACGCTAACTGTTGCTTTGTGATCCGCAAGATCTGCCGAATCGTAATCGATGTTTCCTTTTACAGTAACAACTCCAGTATCAGAATCAATCTGGAACCAGCCATGGAAATCGTTAGTCAACTCGTAAGTTACCTTATCGCCATCTTCATCAACTACATTTGCTGTCAAATGAACGATGTCGTTTGCTGATGCATTCTCTGAAATTGTATTTGAATTTGTATCGATATCTGCAATATCTTTTCCAGTAATTAAGTGATCCGTGTCTCCTTCACCTGGCGTTGTGCCATCAGCTTCAGTGGTTGCAATCTCAAAATCTTTACTGGTTGTAGATAAATCTGTACTGGTTGCTTTTACATTTACTGTTGCTTTGTGATCAGTCAAATCAGTAGAATCG
>JADGDK010000363.1 GCA_016744895.1 Campylobacterales bacterium
TATCTGACATGACTCATGCTGATATCGTTGCAGCACTTAAAGGTTACAAAGATGGTACTTATGGTGGTCCAATGAAAGGTCTTATGAAAGGTCAAGTTGCAAAATACTCTGACGCTGACTTAGACGCATTCTCTGCTACAATCGGTAAATAATTTTTTTACTTCAGACTTTTTGTCTGAAGTATGCTTCATTTTACTCTGGCTTATAAGCCTTTTTTAGCTCTTCTCTTTTTTTCTCGATATTAACAGCATCATTCAAATCTTCTTGATTATCAAATTTTGCAGCATTTAAAAACTTCTCTTCATCATCAAACTGCCCATTTTTAATAGCCCAAAGAAATGCAAATAGTGCAAGTGCCCCTAAAAATATTGATACACCTAACATCATAACAATAATCCAATTATCCATATCTATCCTTTATTCCACTTATATCTAATTCTCATGGAGTTACCAACAACAAGTAGAGAACTAACACTCATAGAGATGGCAGCAACAAGTGGGATAACAT
>JADGDK010000364.1 GCA_016744895.1 Campylobacterales bacterium
TATCAATTCTTACAGGAATTAGATATGACAAAGAAAAAAAAGAGTTTGCTAGTAATCTTGGAAATATAAAACTAGATAGTACATATGCTGAAGTTTCACCTAAGCTTTCATTTGAATATAACTTTGAAGAAAATAAAATGGCTTATCTTACTGTAGCCAAAGGTTATCGTGCAGGTGGTTATAACCATATGGCTCCAAGTGGTCATGCAAATCTGAAATTTGATAAAGAGACATTATGGAATTATGAATTAGGCTATAAAAGTATGATGCTAAATGATAAATTGATTTTCAATACATCGATTTATTATATGGATATAAAAGATATGCAAGTTACAACAGCAACAGCACCTGATGAAGAATTTGTATCAAATGCAGGAGAAGCCCATTCACAAGGTTTAGAAGTTGAAGTAAATTATCAGATTACTGATGAGTTAAGCACATTTTCTGCATTGGGGATAAATGAAACAAAGTTTGATAAGTTTCAAGATGTAAATGGTGACTATAAAGG
>JADGDK010000365.1 GCA_016744895.1 Campylobacterales bacterium
GAATGCACCTTTGTATATTTTTTTCCTTGACTCTTGACATAATCCCGAATCACTTCTTCACTGGCATATTGTCCAACTGTGTTAGCATAAAACCCACTCGTCCATAGATTTCCTCCCCACAGCATTTTCTTTACTTCTTTATGTTTGGAAAAAATCTCTCTCGCCGTGATACTTTTCACAACTTGCACTATTCTAGAAACTGGCATCTTTGGAATACCCTGCACTAAAAAATGTATATGATCTTCGTCATTTCCGATTTCTAAAAAATTGATTTCAAACCTCTCTGAAATCTCCAAACATATCTCAACCAAGCTTTTCTCAACTTCTTTGCTAAAAACTTTTCTTCGATACTTGGATGGAAACACCAAGTGGTACAACAATACTGTTTTATTGTGACTTTTGAAAATATGCTCGCTCATATTCCCATTTTATCATAAAATATCGCCTCTTCGAGGCGATTAACTCCAACCGATGCAAGCATCGGGGAAATCTTCTCGATTATA
>JADGDK010000366.1 GCA_016744895.1 Campylobacterales bacterium
TGTGTGTACTTTTAAAGTACACACAAGATACACAGAGTCGTAGTATGTTACCAATATATTTTTTTAAGGTAATTATGTGATTAATATACCGACTTTACATGGCATTGATTCAGAACAAAAACGTCAAGAAATAAAAGACTATTTTCAAATGTGTTACAAACGTTATGAATCTCTTTTTACACTGGTCAACAATCAAAAAGCTTATTTTAACAAATCAGACCCCCTCCGACATCCTATTATTTTTTACTATGGACACACAGCTACTTTTTTTATCAATAAATTCAAATTGGCTAAGATCATCGATAACCGCATAGATTCAAAGTTGGAATCTATATTTGCTGTAGGTGTAGATGAAATGTCTTGGGACGATCTTAACGAGAAAAATTATACATGGCCAACTGTAGAAGAGACACAAGTGTATCGAGATAGTGTCTATGCTGTTGTTAATGATGTGATAGATAAACTTCCTTTAAAACTTCCTATTACGGAAGATTCTCCTTGGT
>JADGDK010000367.1 GCA_016744895.1 Campylobacterales bacterium
GTGTAGATGTCCATAAAGGCATTGCTAAAATGCTTGGTATGTCAGAAGAACGTATAGAAGAAGTGCTTCAGGGAGTTGATACTATCCATGCACCTGAGAGTGAAAAAGCCCTATTAAATTTTTGTATCAAGGCATCAGGTAAAGAGAATTATAAAATTTCAAAAGAAGAGATAGATGATTTAAAAGAAATGGGATACAGCGATATTCAAATTATTGAAGCTGTATCGATTACCGGATATTTTAACTATATCAATACACTTTCAAATGTATTTGGTTTAGGACAATAATTAAATATCTATCCGATTTAGTAAAAAAATTTACACGCTTGTTTCCTTTGGTTTATGTAGTTTCTCAAAGCGAATGGCAAAATACATTAGTGCAGGCGTGACAAAGATAGTAAAAAACATAGAAAATGCCAAACCACCAGTAATAACCGAGCCAAGGCCCCGATAAAATTCTGATCCTGGTCCTGGCACAAGTACAAGTGGTAGCATACCAAAAAT
>JADGDK010000368.1 GCA_016744895.1 Campylobacterales bacterium
ATAATCGAGAAGATTTCCCCAATGCTTGCATTGGTTGGAGTTAATCGCCTCGAAGAGGCGATATTTATGATAAAATGGGAATATGAGCGAGCATATTTTAAAAAGTCACAATAAGACAGTCTTGTTATATCATTTGGTGTTTCCATCAAAATACAGAAGAAAAGTTTTTAGCAAAGAAGTTGAGGAAAGTTTGGTTGAGATATGTTTGGAGATTTCAGAGAGATTTGAGATAAATTTTTTAGAGATTGGCAATGATGAAGATCATATACATTTTTTAGTGCAAGGTATTCCAAGCATGCCAGTTTCAAGAATCGTGCAAGTAGTAAAAAGTATCACAGCGAGAGAGATATTTTCCAAACACAAAGAGGTGAAAAAACTTTTGTGGGGAGGGCATTTGTGGACAAGTGGGTTTTATGCTAACACGGTTGGACAATATGCCAGTGAAGAAGTGATTCGGGATTATGTCAAGAGTCAAGGAAAAAAATATACAAAGGTGCATTC
>JADGDK010000369.1 GCA_016744895.1 Campylobacterales bacterium
AGCCTTGCTTACGCAAAGCTGAAATTTGGTATCGTTTCTCTAGGGTTAATTGAGTATATGTCATGCTTTTTCCTTGTTTTTGGTCGAACTAAGGTTAGCTAATATCTTATTAACCCTACTTCAACCTATCTTCTGAAAAAATTGCACTTATTTTTTGAATTGGCGTGATATAATATTTTATTATAGGTGAGGCTAAAGCACTCACATCCAAAAGAAATAGGAGTGGTTTATGAAAATTTTTAAAATAGTTGGTTTGCTTATTGGGTTCGTTGCACTTTTATTTTATACACTTTTTTTCTCTTCTTTGGGTGACACTATTTTAAAACCTTATGCTCATGACTATCTTATAAAAAAAGCCCCAAAAGATGTTGATATTAAACTTATTAATTTTGATTTTTCACTCTCATCAATAAAAGCTGATCTCATCATAAACCATGACATCAAAATGAATGTGGATGGTGATTTTTCTCCTTTTTCTAAAAATTTTGATCTTCAATATAT
>JADGDK010000036.1 GCA_016744895.1 Campylobacterales bacterium
GTTTGGTTTTAATCAAGATGCACATTATCATATCCATCAAGATTGGAAAGAAGCTGAACAAAACAGATACAAACACGATGAATTATAAAGGTAAAAGATGAAAAGAATTGTAACCATACTACTGTTTATAACTGCCCTACTCTTTGGACATGGTGGACACAACCACAAATCCAAATCTGCTATCCAACAAATCGCAAAGAAGAAGATTGCTGAGTTGATACAAAGTAAAAAAATCAATAAAAGCTGGAAAAGACCTTATGTCTTAGATACGAAAAAAAAGTACTTTGGCAAACTTCAAGAGTGGATTGTAAGCTTTGAAAACAGTGATATTAAAGACCCTAAAAAGAAGATTATTTATGTGTTTGTGAGTGAAGAGGGAAAAGTGCAAGGGGCAAATTATACAGGGAAATGATGCAGACTAATCCTTTATATCAAGAAATCGGCAATGATCTAGATCTTGGCAAACTTACTGGTGTTAATGTTATTCAAACACTATGGGGTGGCTATGGTGAATTGGTACGTCTCACATTTTCACGTAAAAGTATCATCGTCAAACATGTCAAGCTACCTAAACCATCGGAACATCCTCGTGGATGGAACAGTGATCATTCCCATCAGCGAAAACTCCACTCCTATCAAGTAGAAGTCAACTGGTATAAACACTTTAGTACGCCTATCGATGAACGTTGTCCTATCCCACAAGGATTCAAATGTTTTCAAACACAAAATGAGTGGCTTATTGTAATGGAAGATTTGATGGAATCAGGATTTAAATATACCACGATGACAGCTAATAAAAATCATCTAAACGCTTGCCTTTATTGGTTAGCAAACTTCCATGCACGTTATATGAATACTCAAAGTGAACTAATCTGGAAGATAGGAACCTATTGGCATTTAGAGACGCGTTTGGATGAATTGAAAGTACTAAAAGAAAGTGTGCTAAAAAACTTTGCCCAACGCATCGACAACGAGCTAAAACAGACTCAATATCAAACCATAGTCCATGGTGATGCTAAGCTTGCAAATTTTTGTTTTAGTGAGGATGCAAACCACTGTGCAGCAGTAGATTTTCAATATGTAGGACACGGCTGTGGTATAAAAGATGTTGTATATTTTATGAGTAGTGCCGTAGAACCTGAAGCTTGTGAAGAGATGCAAGAGTGGATTATTAATACTTACTTTAGGGCGTTAAAAGAAGCCTTAAGACATTATCAACCAAATCTTGATGCCTCTGCAATTGAAAAAGAGTGGAGACCACTATTTGCAATTGCTTGGGCAGATTTTCAGCGCTTTATAAAAGGTTGGAGTCCAGATCACTACAAGATCAACCCATATTCAGAATCTTTAACAGCTAAAGCATTGGACTATTTAAAAACCAAAGAGTAGCATGTTTTCTACTTTTACTCTAAATTCTAAAACGCTTGTAATGTTTCAGGATTAGAAATCAACCTCACTTTATCCGCTATGGGTTTCACCGTAACATTCATAGAAAAGTTACTGGTCTGTGCTACACCTGTATCGTTATAGTTGATACTGTTAACTTCTACAGTCGTAAATCCTGTGATCATCTGATTTTCATCCAATATCGCCACTGCCATCTGCTTTGGTACGGCAAGGCTGTTTGGTGAAAAACTTTCCACTCCATTTTTTAACTCTGTAAAGTCTAAGTATTGAGAGGAACTATAACTGCCATTTTCATATCCTAGCAGTGTTGCTTTTCCTTCGCAGTCTACGACATTGGCACTGGTCATAGTCACAAGTACCACAAGATCTTGCATATCAAATGCAGAACTTGATTGATTTGTTGATCCTAGCTCAAAGAGGTATATCGCTTCACTTTCACCGATCGTCACTTTTCCATCAATATCGATATAATCTGCCAAAAATGTTTCGATCTCCGCTTGATTTCCATATGGTATATACGCAGGGACAGTATCACCATTTCTAAGTACAACAACTTGTTGTGATCCAGAGAGTCCATCAACTTCGATTAATTTGTCATTATAGGTAGATTCATACACTGCACATGTATTGCTTTGTGTGCATGAAGTTTCATAACTTGTACAAACCTCTTCAGTGACATCTGAACAAATTTGATTGTAAGCAGTACAGACATCTTCGACGATATCACTGCACTGCTGTTCATAGGCTGTACAAACTTGTTCGCAACTACACGGTCCACACCATCCTCTATTTTGTGCATACGAACCACACCACCATTCACTACAGTTATAACCTGTTGTCTCCCAAGCCCAGCTAGCACAGTTTTGTGTTTGGGTACACTCTTGCCCTACCACTTGTGATTCACTGGAGAGACAGGTATCACCATTGACACACTCTTCCCCTGTTATCTGTGTTTCATACGCAAGACAGTTTTGTGTACATGTCTGTTCATATGTAAGACATTCTCCTTGTATAACATCTCCATAACCCCAGTTTTCCCAAGAGGCAGCTTTGATAGAAATGACATCTGAAGGATCAAATACCTCTCCAAAATTAAAGGTATGCACTTGATGATTATTGAGATTTCCAGAGGCAAGATTGTATTTGTCTCCTTCATACCATTGTCCACCGATATAATACTTCGCCGTAACGGGGATATCTGCTCCACCAGCACCATATGTGATGGCAGATCCAAGGACTGTGATCTGTAGTCCATATCTTTCATTTGGCACAATACGATCACCTTGTATCTCAAACTCTACATCACCTGCAATACACTCATCTTCCATACAACCCTGAGCTTCAAATTCAGCAAGGTTTTCAGCCATTTCAGCTTGAAAAAGTGCATGACGATTGACAAGATCATAACTCTCATCAGCGGCAAAAAGATCTATAGCATAAAACTTTGTTTTTTCATCATAATTCCATGTATCACTATAACCATATGTAAGGGTAAGTGTCTGATTTGTAACTAAATCTTGTTCATTAATTGCAAGTGGTTTAAGTGCTGCTGTATTACATGAGCTAACTGTAAGTCCCTCTTCTGTGATCAGCTGTACAGAAGATTGAATTTGGGGTACTTCCATCGTATGCAGTCCAAGAAATTTTAAAAAAAATGAAGGATCATCAAACTTCTGCAAAGTCACCGTCAATTTATCTGAATACCAATCAAATTGAAAATCTGAGCTATTGATATCAATACCCCATACAGGATTTTTAGATGCAATTTGCAGTGCTTTTTGTTCAGAATTTTCTCTCGTATCTCCATGCATAAAATAGTTCGCACCAGCAATTGCTGTAGTATCAACAAGTTTTTTAGCTTTGTGATAGACAGATCGATGTTTGAGTATATCTACACTCGAACCTGCAACTATCACTACCGAAGGTATGAGTGCCAGACCGATAAGCAGTGGGATCATTGCGATCCCTTTTCTAAAATTTGTTTTCATCAACTTACTCCTAAAAGCAGTGTACAGTTGAGCTCTTGATTTTGATCTTCATTATAGGCAGCTGCAGAAGATTTAAAAGTCTTAGAACCAAGTACTGGCACTTCATAATCTACCTGAATTACCAAGTGCACAACACGATCTCCACTCCCTACAGAACATGTCAAATCATCTATATCAACTGTTTCTATGGCTGTCATCTTAAGGGTATTGGCAAGTGTAATCACTTCATTTTCATCATTTTCAATGGCTAAAATTCTCACACCCTGTGTGGCAACAGCATCTAAATAAGACTCTATCTTGACACTATTTCGAAAACCTAAAACTAAAAAAAGCATCAATACAAAAGTTACAAATAACAACATAAATGCCATAACAAAATCAACCATGCCATTACGCATGTTGTTGTTTCTAACTTTTTTTATTTTCCAATCAATTGTTTTCATAATTTTGCTCAATTATCATTCATTCCAGTTAATGAACTATTTGCATCATTCAGCGCCACCTCTGTCCATGTGATGTGATAGGCTTTAAAAGTTAATGTAATTCCAGCTGCTACACAAACCAGTAATAAAACTGTAATAACTTGGCTGATACCTCTTCTAAATGTTTTTAACATGATAAAGTATGCTCCTTTTCCCTCATTATTAAGGAAATCGACCATATCTAATAAAACTTTACTTTGAAAATATTATTTAACCTTGAATGGTATTACATTTTATCAAGAAGCATAAGAGTTTTTGTAATATTTTCTTTTAATGTGTTTAATTCTTTTTGATCTAACCTATGTGCAGTCAAAGTAGTACTAATGTTAAGTGACGTAAGGGTTATATTTTCTACGTGTTCTATCCCTTTAATTAGTATGTTATTATTTTGTACTAAAAACTCTAGAGATCTAATGCCTTGTTCCATTACAATTAATGTCTCTCTTTGTTCAAGTATACGTTGTTGTAAAGGTATTAATATCTTATCTTCAAGATATATTTTTCTCTCTATATTTTCTTCCAGCTCAATAATCTTATGCATTTTTTCAATACTTGAAACAAGAATTTGGATCTTTTGTATTAATTTATTCAAACTTTGTTGATATTGTTTTAATTTCTCTTCAAATACTCTATTATCATGTTTTAGTAAGGATTTTTTTGCACCAAGTGATACTAAAGTCTTATTTATTTTCAATTTTTCATTATCAAGTTTTTTAGAAAACTGATCTATAGGACTGAGCCCTAAAATAAAATAATATATCTTTTGAAACCAAGTAGGTTCATAATTTATACGTAAAATCTGTTCTATTTTCAATTTTAAAATTGTCAATTCATTTGAAACCTCACTGACAATTTTATTTTTAGAATAATGAGAAAGTGGCTCTTGAAGCGTAGAAGAGAGATCATGTAAAGCTTCTATCTCTTTGTGTCCAAATGAATTGATAAGAATTCGACTATCTAACCAAAACTTTTTTGGTTGTGTAAAGTCTGGAACTAATTGAGAAATAAAAGAATCAACACCAAAATGTACTTCTTGTATACCAATTTTTTTATTCTCTTTCAAATTTTATTCTTTATCAGTAGGTATATTTTGTGTTGATACACTTGAAGAAACACTATTTAAAATACCAGATACACTCTGTGTATTCATCCCAACTTGTAATAATAAATCTTTTAACAGAGGAGCTTGAGTTTGATATTTTAATGCACTATTTACAATTTGATCAGAAAGGGAATGTTCTTTAGACTCTGCCATTTTTCCTTCACTACTATTTCCAATATTATTTACTCCACCCATTTCAACAATTTTTATTGAATCAATTTTTTCCATAGGTTTTACTGCCTGTGTAATAATTTCAGGTAGGTTTTCAATAAGCATCATCTGAATTTGCATAGCAACTTGATCTGTAGATAATCTATTAGCTGCCTCATTGATAAGTGATTTACCATCTGCTTCAACTTGATAAAACTCTTTTTGTGCTTCTGCTTTGATTTTAATTGCTTCTGCTTCACCTTGTGCTGCTTCTTTTAAAGCTTCTGCTTTATCTAATGCTGCCTCTTTTTCAGACTTTGCAGATACAGTTACTTCAATTGCTTTTTCTTCAGCTTCTTGTCTGGCTTTAATCAGTGCTAAATTTTTATCTCGATTTGCTATTTCCATTTCAGAAGCTGTTTGGATAGCTTCTTTTGTTTCGACCTCTTTAGCCCTTGCTTCATTTGCTTGAGATTTTGCTAGTGATTCTGCTTTTGCTTTTTCAGAAATTTCTATCTCTTTTCCCTGCATAGCAAGCTGTATGGCTTTTTCTTTTTCAATATTATACTCTTCAACAGATCTATCTTTCATAATTGCTTCTTCAGCAAGCTTCTTTTCTTTAATAATTCTTTGATTTTCAATACGCTCTTCTGCTGTGATTTTTGCAATCTCAGACTCTCTTTGTTTTTCAGACTCTTCTTTAGCAATTTCAGCCATCTGCCCTGCACGTCTAAGTGCAATTTCTTGTGTTTGAGCAAGTTTTGCATACTCTTCATCCCTTAAAAGTTCAAGAGATTGTTTTTCAGTCTCTAAATCTTTTTGTTGAATTTTAAGTGCAGTATCTCGCTCAATATCATTTCTTGTTTTTCTTTTTGCCTCAATTGCCTCTGTTAACTTTGTCAAACCTTCAGCATCAAATACATTATCAGGATTAAACCACTGTTTATCAGTCTGATCCAAACCAGTTAAAGAAACTGTTTCAAGTTCTAAACCATTTTTTTGTAAATCTTCATTTACTGTTGTTTGTACTCTTTGTACAAAATCAGATCTATTTTCATGAAGTTCTTCCATATTCATCTCTGCAGCAACTGTACGAAGTGCATCTACAAATTTTCCTTCAATTAACTCTTTAAGTTTTGTTGGCTCAAGTGTTCTTTGTCCTAAAGTTTGTGCAGCATGTGAAATCGCTTCTACTGAAGGTTTCACCCTTACATAAAATTCAGCTAATACATCTACTCTTAAACGATCTTTGGTAATCAAAGCTTGACCATCTCTTCTATTTACTTCAAGTTTTAAAGTATTCATATTGACAGGTACAATTTCTTGAAGTACTGGCAGAACAATCGCACCACCATCCATTATAACCTTTTGACCACCTAACCCTGTACGCACAAATGAACGCTCTTTTGTAGATCTTTTATAAAGCTTGGCAAACATTAAACCTAACATAATTAACCCAACTAAAATTAGCCCTGCAATAATCAACCCTGAATTTAATAACATTTATATCTCC
The DNA here is from genome assembly GCA_016744895.1 of Campylobacterales bacterium. Lineage (GTDB taxonomy): Bacteria > Campylobacterota > Campylobacteria > Campylobacterales > QNZT01 > SZUA-1433. The sequence goes on from JADGDK010000036.1 coordinate 6,643, forward strand.
TTTTTTGAATGCTTAAAATTAAATACTCTCTTTAAAATGTGACTCCATTGGAGCTGTCACTTTAAAAAATGCCCCTTCTTTTTTAACTAACAATACTTCTTCACCTTTATTAAAAACCTTATTATCAATAGGTTCAACCATCACATATTGCGTATTGTTATGCAGATCTAAGAATTTTGCCTCAGCAGGTCTTCCTTTTTGTGCTTTTCCTATAACGATCGTTGCAGTATAGCCGACAAAACTCTCTTCTGATACGGCACTACTTTCATCTTTTGGAATAACTTTTGATATATAAACACTTGATATTCGCACTAAAATAATTGTAACTACCACAGTAGGAATAGCCACAAGATATTGACTAAAGATTACACTAGTTAAAGCTTGTAATACCAATCCAACAATACCGAAGAACATAAGGAATATGATAAAAAGCATTAGCACAGGAACTCTTCCTTGATTTATCCAACCAAAAAACTCTGTTAATGCAGGAAGCTTACTTCCTGACATATCAAAGTCACTATCAAGATCAATATCAGGGAAAAAAGAATCTAAAAAAGAAGAGAATCCAAAGCCTATAACCATTAATACACCTTCCAATATTCCAATCAATAAAAATAATATGATTGCAGTAAAAAAAAGTGTATTTTCATCACTCATTGCAAATAATAGAATCTCACTCATAAACCTATATCCTTAGTACTAAAGTATTGTATAAATTTGTAGATCATTTTGGTATATCGGTATAAATTAGATATTATTTATTCTATTACAATATTTAAATTAATGTTTAGATTTATCTATATTACAAATGGATTATTGGAGATGAAAGGGTTGCTATGCAATCTTTCAATTGAAGGTAATATATACATAGGGGGACTAGAATCCCCTGATGCTATAGTTTATACAATTAGTTTGTTTTAAAACTATTGATCGATGTATTGACATCGGTTGTTATGGTATTTGAACTATCATCCATAAATGTTTTAACCCCAGCAATTGCGCCTACACCTACTAAAATTAATAACAGTGCTACGATGACACCATTTACACCTTTAGTACTTTTGACTCTTGTAAATAACTTGCTCATGATTTGCTCCTTAATAGTTATGTATAAACTAAATCGGCACAAATCAAAAAAACTTTACTATGATATATATATTTTACAAATAAAGAATCTAATTAAGTATTTATTTACTATTTTTAGAGAAATTTTGATCAATCAACCGTTATTTGTTACTTTTGTTAAAAATGCATTTAATTGGTTGGCAAATTGATGCGCATCTTTGGTACCAAATGGAGGTGGCCCTTTAGTCATCTCTCCCGTGCTTCGTATCTCATCCATCAAATTTCGCATTGCAAGATATTGTTTGATGTTATCTACACTATAGAGTTCCCCACGGTGGTCAATGGCATGTGCATTTTTTGAGATGACGCGATCTGCTAGAGGAATATCTGCTGTAATCACTAAATCTTTCTCTTGTACCATCTCGACGATACAATGATCTGCCTCATCTGCTCCTAACTCAACAATCTTATAAGTGACGTGTTGTGAGAAGCCGATACTGATATTTTTGTTTGAGATAACAAAAGTTTTGAGAGAGAGTCGTTCAATCTGTTTTAGTAAAATTGGCTTTAGTAGATTAGGAAAAGCATCCCCATCCACAAAAATGGTCATGATAAAATCTCTTTAACACGTCCTACATTGCCATCCATAAGTCTCACTTTGATTCCGTGCGGGTGTGTTGGAGAATTAGTAAGAATATCTCTTACCACACCTTCTGTAAGGTTTCCACTTCTTTGATCTTGTTTTAGTACAATTTTGACATTGAGACCTGATTTTATATTTGCTCTTTTTTTACCATCCATAATATTGTTGTATCTCCCTAATTACTGTTTTTGCTATTGTATCGTTTCACACTTAGGCTATTGTCTCTAAAGATTTCATACTATAAAAATATGTTATAATACAAACAATTTAAAAGAAAGGATTCATCATGCGAACAAACAATATTGTAACTATGTTTATCCAAGCGATCATGAAACCAGAAGCACTCTGGAGTGAGCAACGTAAAGATATAGGTTCATGGATAGATCTTCTAAAATCCACAATTTTACCTGTTGTTGCACTTGTAGCTTTAGTAACAGCAATTTTAACAATGGTCTTTGGTCTTTATATTCCTATGGTAGGTGTGATACGACCCTCTATAGGTGATCTGTTCTTACAAATGATAGGTACTGTAGTAATATATACGATATCTATCATCATTTTAGGTTGGATCGTAGCATATCTAGCAGAGATGTTTGGGGGTAAAAATGATATCAATAAAGCAATTTTAATGCTCTTTTTAATTTCAATTCCTACATTGACAGGTCAAATACTCGGTACACTACCCTTTGTTGGATGGATTTTAAGTCTTGGACTTGGAATTTACGCACTGGTTTTATTATATAAAGCCATTCATCGCTTTCTTGAAGTACCTATGAAAAATAGAGTGAAACATTTTATCCTCTTCTTTATCGCTTCATTTTTATTTTCAGTTTTGATAAGTGCAACATTTGGAAAATTATTTGCACCCAATAGTATAAATGAGCAAATTCAAGAAAGAATGCCTATAACGAAACAAATCATTCAAAATGGATCATAGCAAGTAGAAGGTCTTACACTCCTTCTACTCTCAGTAGTTTTGTCTTTCCAACCATTAAGTCAATAGACATTTTTATCCTTTTAAATACACTCTCTTGTCTATACTCAAGATGGTGTTTTTTACAGATATCTTTTACAATAGGTTGCATTTTTTGATAATAGCTTTGTGGCATATTTGGAAACAGATGATGTTCAATTTGATAGTTTAAAAAACCATGTGCAAAGTCTATAGGGTCTGATCCTGTATTATAATTGACACTCCCCATGATCTGACGTAGATAAAACTCACCTTGTGACTTATGTGGTTCACTAAATTGGTAAATATCCTCGGCAGAATGATTAGGTACGATTACCAAAAATGAGTGAAGATTTGCAAAATACTCAGCCATAAGTACAATGATAAAAGCATTAAATACCGCTTCCGTACCAAGTGGTAAAAAGAGCATCGGAATTGCAAGAAACTTTATTAAAGCGTAAGGAAGTAGATAATTCATCCATAACTCTAATCCATTTTTAGTTTTAGGATTCCACTCTTGATGGTTTACTTCAGGTTCTTTATGTTTTCTTCGCTTTTTATTTTCTAAAATTTTCAATGTATTTGGCGCATAGTAAGTAAATTTCCATGTACCGGCAAAAGCATAAATGATAATATATCGAAGCCACATTGGTACTTTTGATTGGATGAGCCATTGAAGGTTACGCTCTACTTGATCAGGGTCATCTGCTTCATTTAGATGATAGTGGTGCATAATATTGTGTTCATATTCCCAAGCTGCAGGTTTGAGCCAATCTAACCAGTCAATATATCTTCTTGCACCTTTTGAATAGACTGATTTTGTATATTTTTCAGGGATATTAGGTACTTTATCATAAGCACCATGAAGTACTGGATGTGTAACATTTGCCCATCTAGAAACATTTCCAACACCAATTAAAACTGCCGCTACGATAGCGAAGCTCCAAAATGCGAAACTATTGATTCCTGAGGTAATTTCTAAAAGACTCACTAAAAAAATTAAAAAATATCCAGAAAATGTTGCACCTCTGCCCCAACGTTCTAACTTTAATAAATGTTGAAAATCTTCTTCAGTAGGATTACCTATAGTCTCTTTGATCGCATCGATATCAGCTTCTAGTTGACCTTTATCGACATCTTCATATCTTGCGTACGCATATGACATAATACTCCCTAATTATAATAATTCGGAGCATTATATAGTAATTTAATTAATTTAATAAGTTAATTTTATCAATCACCACCTCTAACTCTTTATCTATTGCAAAACAAGCATCAATCTTGCATGCTAAATAGTTAGAATCATTACTTGGTTGCAAAAGGGTATAAGGATATTTTACTGTATCCAATAAAGCTCTATTTTTTTGTAGATTCTCTTTTGTTGATTTTATGACAACATTTGAAAGTAGACTTTGTAGATATATTTTTAATCCGTAAGGATACTGGTTTGGTAATGCTTTTAAAGCTGCTAAATGTGTAGCTAAACTCTCTTTTGCAAAAGCATGAAGCTTATGGTTATCACTTAAAATGGCTATTTTGAAGAGGTTTTCTATCATAACAGCCATGGCTGAACGATAAGAAGCATCATAAAATTCTGCTTTGGCTTCAAATGTATCATCACTCATATACCAAATTTCATTTTTATAAAACTTCATAACGGATGTATCTGAAAGTAGTTTAGCAAGTGTTAAATACTTTTCATCAAAATCAACTTGGTATGCATCTATAAGCGCTGAGATTAAAAAAGCATAGTCTTCTAAATAAGCCCTTATTTTTGGCTTTTTTCCTACAATCACTTGATGATAAAGCTCACCATCAACATAAAGATTTTTGAGTAGACTATCAAGAGATTTTAGAGCCTGTTTTGAATAAGATTTATCCACATATTTTGCAGATTTAAAAAGTGCTGTAAGATACATAGCGTTCCATGAAGTCTGAATTTTATAGTCTATAAAAACATAATTTTTCTTCTCCCTATTGGCTCGTAAAATCACTTTGGCTTTTTCCAGCTCTTTTGGTGCATCCATGCCACCTAAGTAAGGATTTGTCTGTTGATACTCAAAATTTCCACTTTTGTAGATACTAAAATAATCCAATATCTCTTTTGCATCCCCATTTGAAAAACCGCCCTTTGTTAAATCCTCTAAACTCTTTTGATAATCAAATACAAAATACTTCCCCTCTTCTCCATCGCTATCTGCATCACTTGCCGAGTAATACATATCCTCTTTTAAAAACCGTTCATTGATATTTTGTACCGTCTCTTTTATCACAGTTTTAAAACGAGACTCTTTTGTCACACTGTAAGCATTTGCATAAGCTTCGATAAGTTCTGCATTGGTATAAAGCATCTTTTCAAAATGGGGAATCATCCACATCTCATCTACACTATATCGATAAAATCCACCCTCTATCTGGTCATAAATACCACCATTACTCATTGCCATCAATGTCTCAGTCGCCATTTTCTTTGCGTTTTGATTTCCTGTAATTTTATAGACGTCTAAAAGCGTATCGAGTGAAGTGGCATGAGGAAACTTTGGTGATGAACCAATTCCTTTATTTTTGAGATCAAACCCTGAAGCGATATTTGCTACAAATTTATTGGCGATAGAGATATTCAATGAGACTTTAACATTTTTCGTTGCACTTCCACGACGTTTTAATGCTGATTCTATTGAGTTGGCACTTTTGAGAACCTCATCTTTTTTTGTACTGTATACACCTGTAAGCATTTTTAATGTTGACTTTAAACCTCCACGTCCATAACTATTTTCAGCTGGAAGATAAGTTGCTGAGAAAAATGTCTGTTGCTGGGGAGTCATCACAATTGTTAGAGGCCAACCACCGCTACGTTTGTTCATCAATGCATAAATATCTTGATAGTGTCTATCAATATGAGGATACTCTTCACGATCTACTTTGATAGAAACATAATCCTTATTTAAAATTTTTGCAACAGATTCATTTTCAAAAGATTCCTTCTCCATGACATGGCACCAATGACACGTACTATATCCAATAGAAAGGAAGATAAGTTTATCCTCTTTTTTTGCTTTGACAAAAGCCTCTTCTCCCCATGGATACCAATTTACGGGGTTGTGTGCATGTTGGAGTAAGTATGGAGAATCTTCATTTAAAAGTTTGTTAGCATGAGTTTGAGTTATGATAAGTAATCCTAATAGTAAAATTTTAAACATAATAAACCTCTTTGGAAGCATTATATCATATAAGAGTAAGTTTGTCCTATTTAAATTAGGTAAGAATTTTTATTGTAAAGCAAGCACCTCCATCTCTATTTTCAACACTTAAACTTCCATTATGATGTTCTTCAACAATAGTTTTGGACATATACAGTCCTAATCCTGTGCCATTTTTTTCACTTTTAGTAGAAAAATAAGGATCAAAGATTTTCTCTACAATATCTTCAGGGATTCCTCCTCCATTATCACATATCTCTACTTTTACGCCATGTTCTATATCTCTAGTTATAATTATAATCTTGGATGATTGTATTTTTTGTTCTTTAAAATGATCTTGCGCATTTTTAAGAATATTTAAAAACACTTGCATCAACTCACTATCAAATAGAGTTAATTTCTCCTTACTTCCAAAATCCTTAATAATTTTAGTACCCTCTGCATCAACTGTCGCTTGGATAATCGCTAGAGATTTTTGAAGTGGATCATTGATAGAACATACTTTTTGTTTTTTATTTGGCTTATAAAAATTTCTAAAATCATCTATCGTCTGAGTAAGATCTTGAACATATCCCTCTACCTTTACCAGTTGTGAATCAAAATAACTTACACACTCTTTTTGTTGTTCTTTATCATTTAAATCGTAACTCTCAAGCATTAGGTTCATTCGTATATCAATACTTGTCGAAGCAATAGCACCTAAAGGTTGTCGCCATTGGTGTGCAATCATACTAATCATCTCACCCATTTGAGCCATACGTGAATGCTCAACCATCTGCTTATCTTTTTCTCTATTTTTCGCTATCTCTTGGGCTATTTTCTCTTCTAGTGAACTATTTAACGCTTCTAATTCTTGCGTTCGAAGCTTCACTTCACCCTCTAAATCATTATTTAATAGTTTTAGCTGATCTTTTAAGATAATCACATCATAAAGTTTTTTATACTGTTTATTTCCAATAATGATGATAAAGCCAGTAAAAACTATACTTAAAAAAGCAAAAGCAGTATAAGTTATTTCACCCACTAAAAAAAACACTAAAGTAAGTGGTACAACTCCAGACATGACATAACTCAAAAAAGCTTTAAAAATAGGTGTCAATGATGTAATTGATGCTGAAACCATCCCTAGCGTAAGTGCTGTTGAAAAAAACAGATACTCACTAGGAGCATAAAGATATGTCAAAACACTTACAATACCCCAAATAGTTCCATTTAATGCTATTAAATAAATTGTGTAACTAATATACTTATCTCTATTAATATTATTATAATTGGCTTTTTTAAGTACTTTAGCCAATATAATACGAATGACTGAAATAGATACAGCATAAATCAAAAAAAACATTAAAAAGCTATGTGGGACATACTCTTGTAAAGTATAAATAAAGATCAATGGTACAAAAGTATTTCCAAAGATCACTGCAGTAGGAACACCTGATAGGTATATAGAGATTAATTCTGGATGATATGTTGATGCTTCCGTGACACTCTTTTTTTTGGCCATACACTTACCTCATTATTTTCCTATATATCGGTATTTTTATTATTATTTTTAATGAGGTAAAATACTCCTAATGAAAACTCAAAATCATAAACCATTTTTACCAGCATACGGTTTGGAGAATGCACATTTACAAACTCTATATCCTACATATTTCAGCAATTTCCAACCACTCAAAACTACAGATGAGCTCTTTGAATTATCTGATGGAGATTTTGTAGAGTGTGTTTGGAATAATAAACCAAAGCTAAAGAGTGCAAAACCTATCGTAGTGCTTTTTCATGGACTTACTGGCAATGTACATTCACCTTACATCCAAAGGGCTATGCGCAAACTTGGTACTAATGGTTTTTCTGTCGTTTTGATGCAGTTTCGAGGGTGTGGAAAACAGATGAACTCTCTTCCAAGATCTTACCACAGTGGAGAGACAGAAGATGCAAAAGCATGGATTAAAGAGCTAAAAAACAGATATCCATTCGCACCTCTTTTTGCAATAGGCTATTCACTAGGAGGAAACATGCTATTAAAGCTCTTAGGAGAATTACAAGATAATAGTCCACTGACTGCGTGTATCTCAGTCTCAGCACCCATGCAGTTAGAAGTTAGTGCCAATAAAATGAACAGCGGCTTTTCAAAAATATACCAATATCACTTGATGCAAAAGCTAAAAACATCACTACTGAAAAAATATAAAATCCATAATATGCACGCTCTTATCAAAATCGATAAAAATGATGTCCAAAAACTAAACACCTTTTGGGAGTTTGATGCTGCTTATACAGCACCTATACATAGGTTTGAAAATGCAAGTGATTATTATACAAAATCAAGTGCAAAACAGTTTTTAAAAGATATCAAAACCCCGACACTTATCATTCATGCACTTGATGATCCATTTATGACACCTGAAATTTTACCAACTGAAGATGAACTCTCTTCCTCTGTAGAGCTTGATCTCTATCCACATGGTGGTCATATTGGATTTGTTGGAGGCACTATTTTTAAACCTCATTATTGGTTAGAAGAGCGTATCGTAAACTATTTCTGCTATACTGAAATTCTGTCATAATTTATAAAATTCAAAAAGGTACAATAATAAATGTCATTTAAAACACTAGGGTTATCCGCTCCACTTTTACGCGCTGTCAAAGAACAGGGTTATACTACTCCAACACCAATTCAAAAACAAGCTATTCCTCTTATCTTAGAAGGGGAAGATGTTTTAGCTGGAGCACAAACTGGAACAGGGAAAACTGCTGGTTTTACATTACCACTACTACAAATTCTAGGTGATAAATCCCCTCAAAAAGGAAAACGACGTGTTCGAGCATTAGTTTTAACACCTACTAGAGAGTTGGCGGCCCAAGTTGCTGAGAGTATTGAAACATATGGAAAGTATCTTCCTTTCACCTCAACAGTGATCTTTGGAGGTGTGGGTATCAATCCTCAAATTTCAATACTTCGAAAAGGAGTAGATATTGTTATTGCAACACCTGGACGACTACTAGATCTTGAAAATCAACGTGCTATTGACCTTTCACATGTAGAGTGTTTTATATTGGATGAAGCAGATAGGATGCTTGATATGGGATTTGTTCATGATATCAAAAGAGTTTTGGCTCTCTTACCTAAAAAGCGTCAAAACCTTCTCTTTTCAGCTACATTTTCTGACGATATCAAAAAGCTTGCAGACGGGCTTTTAAACTCCCCTACTCTGATAGAAGTAGCTCGAAGAAACACTGCCTCTGAGCAAGTTGAACAAGTCGTATATCCCGTAGATAAAGGGAAAAAAAGAGAACTAATGATTCACTTGATAAAGACAAACAATTGGAACCAGGTCCTAATCTTTACAAGAACCAAACACGGAGCAAATCGTCTCAGCGAACAACTTAACAAAAATAAAATTAACGCTGCAGCCATCCATGGAAACAAAAGCCAAGGAGCAAGAACCAAAGCATTAGCAGATTTTAAAAATGGTACAGTCTCTGTGCTTGTAGCAACTGATATTGCAGCTCGTGGAATCGATATCGATCAACTCCCACATGTGGTAAATTTTGAACTACCAAATGTTCCAGAAGATTATGTACACAGAATTGGAAGAACTGGACGTGCTGGTCGTGAGGGAGAAGCTGCATCTTTAGTCTGTGTTGATGAGCATGAACTTTTACGCAATATTGAGAAACTGATAAAAAGAAAAATTCCTAAGATTGTGGTTGAAGGTTTTAAACCAGACCCAACAATCAAGGCAGAACCAATTCAAAACCAAAGAGGAAGAGCTAAACCAAAAAGTTCAACTCCTAAACAAGCCAATGACGGAAATAGATCCCAAAATAAAAGATCTAATAGTTCACGAGGTAGATCTAGACGCAGGGATTAACCTCTGCATCTAAAATTTATTTCATTGAGAACTTAAACATTTTCTCCATAGCTATCGCTTCATCTCGTCCATAAACAATAATATCGTTATCTACAACAATCTCTTTATCTTTTATTTTATTTGGATAATTCACAAAATTTAATATATGTTTTATACAGTTAACTCTAGCTCTTTTTTTGTTATCACTCTTTACAATAGTCCAAGGTGCGACATCAGTATGTGTTGCACTTAGCATCATAAATTTTGCAAGTGAATACTCATCCCACAATTTTTGAGACTCTTTATCTACAGGTGAAAGTTTATACTGTTTTAGTGGATCAGTTTCTCTTGCTTTGAATCTTCTTGCTTGTTCATCTTTTGATACTGAAAAGTAAAATTTAAATATTTGAATTCCCTCATCAACAATCATATCTTCAAACTCAGGAGCATCTTTTAAAAACTTGTGATGTTGTCTTTCTGTACAAAAGCCCATAACAGGTTCAACCATAGATCTGTTATACCAACTCCTATCAAATAAAACAATTTCACCAGCAGCAGGTAAATGTTTTACATATCTTTGAAAATACCATTGTGTAGTCTCTTTATCACTTGGTTTTTCAAGAGCCACTACTCGAGCACCCCGTGGGTTTAAGTGTTCCGTAATTCTTTTGATCGTACCACCTTTACCAGCAGCATCACGACCTTCAAAAATCATTAAAATCTTAAGCCCTTTATCTTTTACATGATTTTGAAACTTTAGAAGCTCTACTTGAAGTTTAGATAACTCTTTTTCATACGCTAATGTCTCTTTTTTAACCCAAACTTGTACTTTTCCATTTTTTTTATTTGTCTCTTCCTTACCGTTAGCCATCTTGTTCCTTTAATTTAATCTTATATTTTTAACTTACTGTAATTATACTCCTATTACTCTTAGTAAAAGTATATAAGAAAGGATGTGAAAGAAAAGAAGTTTGTTTTAGTGTAGATATGTGTATAAATATTTTTTATATATTTGTAATAAAAAATCTGCTTTCCAATAAGGTCTACAGATTTTTCAGTACTCCAAAAAGAGTACGTTAGTATTGTTTAGTCTTCAAAACCATACGGATTAAAATCACCCTCTTTAAATTCGCGATATACTGGCGTATCTTTAGAAGTTGCTTCATATGCATAAGTTTGTTTTACTTTTTGCTCTTCAAACCAATATGGATTAAAATCACCTTTTTTAACTGATGCCTTTTTAAAATCTATGTTATAAGCATAGTCTTCAGCCATTGAACTAGTTGCAAAACTCCCCAGTAATGCAGCTAAAAGTAAAGTTTGTTGTGTATATTTTTTCATAAATATTCCCCCTATAAAATCAAATAGGACAATTTTTGTCTCATTTGTTGATCGAAGTATAATAAAATCTATATTAAATATAACTTAAACACTACACACATACTAAACACCATCTATATATAATATTTAAAATGCCTTGAGGAGGATAAGATGCGAAACATAAAGTCACGAAGAAGTTTTTTTAGATATATGGCTGTATTTGGACTAGTAAGCTTCTATAGTTCAGCACTCCATGCAAAGACGGCAAAAGAAATTGTCAAATACCAAGAATCTCCAAAAGATGGTAAAGTATGTAAGGATTGCCTACACTTTATAGCTGAAACAAATGAGTGTAGAACTGTTGCAGGACCAATTAATCCAAATGGATGGTGTAGTATCTACTATAAAAATCCTATGTTGAAAAAAGATACTAATGAATCCAATATAACAGGTACAACAGTATAAACTTTTAGATAAATACCCTATCATGAAGATAAAGGAGTCTTTATGATAGACAAAAATAAACTTCCTACTGTAAGTATTAAAGCTATAAATGAGATACATTTTGAAGAGGCAGATATCATCAATACCCTTTATGAAGTTATCAACGAAGAAGATGCTGATGCAATAACTAAACAGATTCAACTACTTGTTGAACATATGCAAGAGCATTTCTCTTTTGAGGAGAGCTTGATGAGAGATAAAAGCTATCCTATGTACACAATCCACCAAGCTGACCATAATAAAGTCCTAAATGAAACACGCTACATACTCATGGATTGGCGCAATGCAAAAGATATAGATAGACTTAAAGAATATTTTCAAGAAGAACTCATCACATGGCTTGATCAACATATCAAAGCAATGGATATGCCAATGGCTGATTTTGTAAAGTAAGCTTTCTTTAACAGATACTAGAGATAAATACCATTCAGAAAAAGCAATTGTTTAAACTTTTACGATAAAATAATTCCAATTTATTCAATTGGAGAATTTATGAGTGCAAAATTAACTGCTATCAAAAATGAAGTACAAAAAGTTATTGTCGGACAAGAAGAGATGATTGATTCATTACTCATCGGTCTTCTTTGCGAGGGGCATATACTCCTTGAAGGTGTTCCAGGGCTTGCAAAAACTACAACTGTAAATACACTGGCAAAAACTCTTGGATTAGAGTTCAAACGGGTTCAATTTACACCTGATCTACTACCAAGTGATATCATCGGTACAGAGATATATGACCCAAAAAACAATGAATTTAGAGTAAAACATGGTCCAATATTTACAAACCTACTTTTAGCTGATGAGATAAACCGTGCACCTGCAAAAGTACAATCTGCACTTCTTGAAGCGATGCAAGAGCGACAAGTTACAATTGCAGATGAAACCTTTAAAATCCAACGACCATTTTTAACCTTGGCAACTCAAAACCCAATTGAGCAAGAGGGAGCTTACTCTCTACCTGAAGCACAACTTGATCGTTTTATGCTTAAGATTGTGGTAGGATATAATACCAAAGACGAAGAGATTGAAATTGTAACGCGTATTGCTGAAGGGAAATTTGATGAGGTTCAAAGTGTTGCTACAGCAGAGGACTTAAAACAACTTCAAGAAGAGGTTAAAAATATCCATATCGATGAAGCACTAAAACAGTACATTGTTAACCTAATCTTTGCTACACGTGAACCAGAAAACTATGGTCTTGAAAAATACAAAGAGTATATCCAATACGGCGCAAGTCCAAGAGCTTCTATCAACCTCTTTATGGCTGCTCGTGCTTATGCATATCTGAGAGGAAAAGAGTACGTTACTCCTGTTGATATCGCACATATGAGTAAAGATGTCCTTAGACACAGAATCATCATGAGTTATGAAGCAGAAGCTGAAGGTGTCACAAGTGATGAAATTATTGAGAAGATCTTAGAGGCTGTTGATATTCCTTAATGAGCAAACTCAAAAAGATTTTAATCAAAACAAAACGTCAAATTTTTAGTGAAATAGCAGGAAACAATCCTTCAATTTTTGAAGGTGAGGGTTTTGATTTTATGGAGCTTCGTGAATATGTTCATGGAGATGATATTCGTAAAATTGACTGGAATGTCACTGCACGTATGCAAAAACCATTTATCAAAGTTTTTAGAGAAGAGAGAGAACTCAACATCGTTATTATTTCACTTTTAGGTGGAAGTGTCCATTTTGGACAAAAGCGATTTAAACAAGAGCTTATTGCTGAAACAGCCGCACTTTTGGCATTTTCAGCAGTAAAAAATGGGGATGTTTTCTCATCTTTTATCTATACAGATAAGATAGAATCTTACATCCGTCCTACAAAAAACATCCATGCAGTGACAAAATGTGTTTCTGATATTTATGAGTTTGATGCCTTAGGAAAAACACTTGATCTAAATACCTTCCCAAAAGAAATGTTTGAAAAGATAAAAAGAAAATCTATTATCTTTGTCATTGGAGATTTTTTTGGAGATTTTGATTTTAAACTTTTAGCCAAAAAACATGAAGTGATATGTGTTATGACACGCGATAAGCTTGAAGAACATCCACCAGAACTTGGATCTATAAACTTAATTGATCCAAGTTCATTAGAAAGTTCTTTGATGCAAATTGATGAAAACTCAGTGCAAAGATATATAAAAGCACTTCATGATAAGGATAGCGAACTATTTAAGCACTTTCGGAAAAACAGAATCGCTTTTACCAAACTCTACACAGATGAAGAACCATTTGTGAAGATGTCAAAACTATTTTTAAAGAGATAAAAATGGAAGAGAATTTAACACTTAGAGATATTAGAGCATTAGAGCCTATTGATGATATAAGCTTATATTTATTTATTTTAGCCATTGTATTTGTCTCGTTAATCATTGGAGCTTTACTATATAAACTGATTTCAACCATGCGCACTCGAAAAAAAGAGAACCTTAGAAAAGAAGTTTTACAAAGACTTAAAGATATAGAATTTGAGAATCCTAAAGAAGCAGCTTATAAAATTACGAAATATGCACGTTTTCTTGCCACGGATGAACGAAGTGAACGCATGCTTGAACAGCTTTTACCAAAACTTGAAAAATATAAATTTATCAAAGATCCACCAGAGTTTGATGATGAAAGTATCAACTACTATAACCTATTTCTAAAGAGTGTAGATGAGTGAAATAACGTTTGAGTATCCATGGGTTTTACTCTTATTACTACTTTTTTGGGCATGTTCTAAATGGTGTAAACCTAAAAGTGAAGCAATATTGTTTCCACATTTGGAAATTTTTTTAGAAAACAGAGGTAAAAAATCTATTTGGCTCACCGTTTTAAAGTGGATAGCCATCATTGCTAGCATCATTGCCCTCTCCTCTCCTGTAATCGAAGATAAAATGGAAGTAGAAAACAAAGATGGTTATGCAATTGCACTCGTTCTTGATGCAAGTGGCTCGATGAGATATGGATTTGGACGAAGCTTACCAGGTATTGGGGCACAAAATAAATTTGATGTCTCTATGGAGATGGCGCAAGCTTTTATTGAGAAACGACCTGATGATCAGATAGGACTTGTAGTCTTTGGAAACTTTGCATATGTTGCAGCACCTTTAACTTATGATAAAAAGATTCTAGGACAAATCATGGGGGGCTTATCATCGGGAATTGCAGGAAGTAACTACACAGTTATCAATGATGCACTGTTCCAAAGTGCTAAACTTTTTAAAGACTCAAAAGCCAAAACAAAAATTGTTATTCTTCTCACAGATGGAGAGAGCCGTGGTGATAATGTTCCCTTTGATGTAGCTATGCGTTTGACCCAACAACATGGGGTCAAAGTCTATACTATTGGTATCGGTGATCGTGGAGAGTTTAATGAAGAGCATTTACAACTTATCTCTTATAAAACTGAAGGACAATTTTTTAGTGCTGAAAATAAAGATGCATTACAAGAGATTTATGAAAAAATTGATCAGCTTGAAAAAAGTAAAATTGAGAGTGAAAAGTATATTAAAAAAAGTTACTATTTTGAATATCCACTATTTTTAGCCTTCCTCGCACTTTTATTTTACACTTATCTGCTCAATAAAAGAGGTGTAACATGATGTTTTTAAGACCAGATTATCTTTTGTTTATGATGATTCCAACATTGGTACTCTTCTTTTTTATCATCACACACCGTAATAATATAAGCTCTATTTTTGATGACAAAATGATTGAAAAACTCACTTTTGACAATGGTAGTTTAGGACGAGTGGGACGCAATTTTATGCTTTTTATCGCACTTTTTTTAATGATCATCGCACTCTCACGTCCAGCTATTGAAAAAGGAGATGTTAAAATCAAAAGTAAAAAAATTGATCTCCTTGTTGCTCTTGATATCTCAAAATCTATGTTAGCCTCCGATATCTACCCAAATCGTTTAGAGTTTGCAAAGAAAAAAATTTACGAATTTATCGATAGTTTTAAAGAGGCAAATATTGGGGTAGTTGCATTTAGTTCTGAAGGTTTTTTAGTCTCTCCTATGACTCAAGATAGTGCCACTTTAAAATACCTCATAGGCAATCTCTCATTAGAGAGTTTAAGTACGGCGGGAACAAACCTGTTAATTCCTATCAAAAAAGGAGAGAGTTTTTTAAAAGATTCTAAACAGAAAATTGTCATCATCTTTACTGATGGTGGAGATAATGATACATTTGAAAAAGAGTTAGAAGCAACCAAATCAGCAAATGAACATATCTATATCTATGCTACTGCAACAAATGGAGGTGCTCCTATCACACAAGATGGTATTTCAGTAAAAGACAAAGAGGGCAATATTGTGATTACAAAACTAAATGACAAGATAAAAACTCTGGCTATTGAAAGTGGAGGTGCATATATTGTGGGCGGCTTAAAAGATGATAGTATCTCAATTTTAGTGGAAGATATCAAAAAGAAA
Organism: Campylobacterales bacterium; assembly: GCA_016744895.1. Classification (GTDB taxonomy): domain Bacteria; phylum Campylobacterota; class Campylobacteria; order Campylobacterales; family QNZT01; genus SZUA-1433. The sequence goes on from JADGDK010000036.1 coordinate 22,607, forward strand.
TTTGAGATGCAAGATGTCAATAGTCGAAAAGTAAAAGAGTACAAAGAACTCTTTTATTATCCGCTCACTCTTGCAATATTTTTTATGCTGTTTGCTTTTAGTTCATTTCCAAAAAGAACACCAATAAGCTTATTGGTTATCGCACTATTAAGCATGAGTAATACAACACTTCATGCAGGGGTATTTGACTTTCAAACTATTGATAAGGCACATCAGGCATACCAAAATGAAAACTATAAAGAGGCTATAAAATCATATGAAGAAGTAGTGAAATCAAAACAAAGTGCCCAAAGTCTCTATGATTTGGCAAATGCACAATATAAAGATAAAAAGTATGAGCAGGCACTCAGTACTTATAATAAGGTAAGCTCTAAAGATCCAAACTTAGAATATAAAAAACTTTTCAATACGGGAAATAGTCACTTCCAACTTAAAAAATATGAAGAGGCATTAAAAGCTTATGAAAAAGCTGAAAAAATCAACAGTGATGTAGATCTTGAACACAACATAGAGTTGAGCAAAAAGATGATACAACAAAAAAAAGAACAAGACAAAAAAGATAACAAACAGAAAAAAGACGACGATAAAAAAGATAATAAAGACAAAGGCAAAGATAAACAAGACAAAAAAAATCAAGACGACAAAAAGAAAGAGCAAGAAAAAAAAGATAAACAAGATGCCAAAGATGGCAAAAAAGATAAAGATGCTTCCCCAAAACAGGGAGAAGAAAAAGAGAAAAAAGAGGAAAAGATAAGTGAGAAAGAGGCTAAAAAATGGGAAGAACAACTTGAAAAAAGAAAACCAAAAACTATGCCAATGAAATTTCAAAGTCATAATATAGAGAGGATTAAAAATGAAAAACCTTGGTAGAATTATACTATTAATATCAATACTCGCCAACACACTCTTTGCTCTAAGTGCTAAAATAACACCCAAAGCAGTTTATGAAGGAGATCAAATATCACTCATTTTATCTGCTTCTGGAAATGAGATTAAATTTCCAAAACTAAGTGAAATAGCTGGATATAAGGTTTCTGCACAATCTATCTCAAGAAATATAACCAATATCAATGGGAAAGTCACCAAAACGCTCTCAAAAGAGTATACTTTTGCACCTCAAAAAAGCTTTACCGTTCCTGCAATCGAAGTTGAAGTTGATGGGAAAATACAGACGAGTGAACCTATTGAAATCCAAGTCAGAAAAGAGACCACAGGTAAAGCAGAAAATTTTATCTTCACTTTAGAAGCAGATAAATACGAAGCGTATATAGGAGAACCTGTCAATGTCATGTTTACTTTTAAAAAGCATCTCAATGTAGAACTTGCTGAAGCAAACTTTAATACACCTACATTTCATGACTTTTGGGCAAAGCCTACACAAAAAGAACCTGCCGTTATTGAAGGAGATTATCTTGTATATCGTATCAGGTATCTACTTTTTCCTCAAAAAGAAGGGGAAATAAAGATAGAACCAGGTCGCATGGATGCAGGTATTATGCAAAAGAGAAAACGAGACTTTTTCAACTTTGAAAGAGTCAAATGGAAAAGTATCTTTTCAAAAGGTCTGAGTATTGATGTAAAACCTCTTCCCTCAGGTGTTGATATCTATGGAAATTTTAAACTCACTGCAACTGTAGATAAACAAAAGACTAAAGCGAATGAACCTATCAACCTTACTATTAGTATTAAAGGTATTGGGAACATAGACGACATCGAAGCATTTGAACTTGATATCAAAGATGCAATTGTTTACGCTGACAAGCCTGAAAGAAAGATCTTTACCAACAATAAAGAGGAACTTGGTGAATTTACACAAAAATTTGCCATCGTTTCTGATAGAAATTTTACAATCTCACCTTTAGAATTTAGCTTTTTTAATAGTGAAGATAAGCAGATAAAACATCTTAAAAGTGAACAATTTAACATTGAAGTTCTTGGAAGTATGATAAAAACACAAACTGCTCAATTA
>JADGDK010000370.1 GCA_016744895.1 Campylobacterales bacterium
TCTTCATCTAAAGAGTCCCATATTGGTTGCTTTAGAGCATAGCGTTTGATATCTTCTTTTTTACTCTTTTTAATATCTCTTATGAGATAGTGATAGCGTACTAAATTTTTCGTATACTCACTTAAAAAGCTCCAGTTTTTAATGATTTGATAACTTCTCTCTTCATGATCTGTAAAGCTGTATTCATTAAACTCCAAGTCCTCTTCATCTTTTTTAAAAGCAGTAAACGGTTTACCTACATCATGAAGCAATCCTGCACCTAAAAGTTTAAACTCACCAGCCTTTAAAATATAATATGTGACCCTGAGTGTATGTAAAAATACGCCATGCTGATGCCATTTATTTTGAGTGAAAAAAAGTGATTTTAAAAACGGTTTTGAGAAAGGAGAGTTATTTATGATGTTCATGTTAGTAAACCCTTATGGGCTTACTATTTTTTTAATTTCAAACGTTTTTTATCACGAACTTGATTGTGACAAACAAAACATGCATTTACTATA
>JADGDK010000037.1 GCA_016744895.1 Campylobacterales bacterium
CTTTTCCCAATCAATTAAACCTATACTTAAATCTTTAGAGAATGAAAAAAAAGCATCTGTTGCTAAAAGGTCTATCTTTGCATGCATCTTTTTTTGTTCAATATCGTCATAAATATCTATAGATTCAATCAACTCTTCTATCATATCTTGACCATAATCAAATGACAAATAATTTATAAAAGGATCCCCTGTTGCTTTTATAAGATCATTTAAATCTTGTATATCCCAATGTAATTTATATTGATGTTTTTGATAATAAGTATTTACTTGAGGGGGATTTTTTAAGGACATACTATTGGACACTTCAATAAGTTCTTGTTCACAGCATGCTGGATCAATATCAATAAATGCATAGAGATGTGATGCCAATAAGGCAATAAAAAAAAGTTTTTTCATGAATTTAATTTTTGTGAAGTATTACAAGAAGAGTATAACACTCTTCTTGTAGATAATTAGAATTTATAGTTTACACCAAGACCATATGTGTCAAGATTGATATCATCTTCATTTGAAGTTGTAGTACTTCCAACAGTGTTATATACATTATCTACACCGTGTAGTAATCTAACACCTTCAGCAACTACGCTCCATCTATCATTGATGTTAAATTCAAGACCTAAACCAAATGATGGGCTGCCTTCATTAACTTCACCAATTAAACTTCCTGTACTTCCACCTGTACTTTCAACTTTTGCTTTTGCATAACCTGCAAGACCAAATAGTGATACTTTATCGCCTAATGGCAATTGAGGTTTAAGATAAATTCCATAATTTTCTTTCAACTCAGATGTTCCACCACCATCATGATCAGCATCTGTGATACCAAAACCAGCACGACCTTCTACAGCAATATACTTGTTAAAGTTGTAACCAACTTTTCCAACAATATCACCTAAACATGAACAAGCACCAGAACTTGTCTCAAATCTACCACAAAGTGCGTCAAGACCTACATACCAGTTTCTTTCAGGTATTACTACAGGTACTGGAGCAGGTGCTACAACTACAGGTACTGGAACGACAGGTACAACTTGTTTTACTTCTTCAACGATTGCTTTTTGAACATCTTGAACTTCATAATCTACTAGTGGCTCAATATCCGCACCAGCAAATAAAATAGTTGCAGATGCAGCCATTAATATAATTTTTTTCATTTCAAACTCCTAATTTAAAATTATTTAACTTACATAATACACAAAATCAAATTAAACTAAATTTAATTTAGTCACTTTTTTCTCTATTTTTTTTCTCTATTGTAAAAAACTCTTAATAATGTAGCCAAACTATATATAAAATTTCTTTATAAATTGGTCACTTACTTCAATTAAACCACGATCTCTTAATGATTGTATTATCTCCATGTCACAATTTGTATCTCCAGGCCATCGTCTTGGAAACTTCTCAAACTCACCTTTATTTGTGCCATCAACACCTATAAACTCTTTTTTAAGATAAATATCTCTTGAAGCATCGATATTATTTGCAACTCTCCAAATTAACATATAGGCATTTTCAATATCATTACAATGACTATCAACAAAAATTAACAATTTTGTATATTCTTTTATAGATTTTAATTTTTCATATACTTTTTTAATAGGCTCTTTTTTATCAATTGCAATTACACAAATTGGTGTTTTAGTATATGTTTTATACTGTTTGATCTTAGAGATAGTCGGTTCTAATGCATGTATTTTTTCAAAAAGTTCATTATCACTAAGTACTGTTTTTTTAGGAAAATTTACATTATCAGCAGTACAATCAATACCAAGCTTACCACCATATGCAAAATTATCAGAAGAGTGATCTAGTGCATCACAAACACCTTCACTTACTACAATATTTTCTAACATGAGACGATCGCAAATATAATCACTTAACGCTTCATAGTCTTCAAGATCTGGTGCATCATCATTGACAAATAATGCATGTTTAACAAAACTCATCTGCCCTACTCCCCAAAACACATGCATAAATTGTTTAGCATGACCTGGATATGCTGTCTTCATCTTTGCAATAATCAAATTATGAAAGACACCATTTTCAGGCATCACATAATCAATCAAATCAGGAGCTGTTGTTTTAAGTAGTGGTAAAAAAATACGTTCAGTTGCCCAACCCATATATTTATCTTCAAGTGGTGGTTTTCCTACAACTGTAGCAAGATATACAGGATCTTTTTTATGTGTAATACAACTAACATCCATTACAGGGTATTCTTCTTCAAGCGTATAATATCCCGTATGATCTCCAAATGGTCCCTCTATTTCCATTTTATTTGTATCTACCCACCCCTCAATCACAAAATCAACATCTTCAGGTACCCAAATATCATTGGTTAACGATTTTACAAGCTTGGCACTCTCTCCTTTGATAAATCCATACATCAAAAGTTCAAACACTCCATGAGGAAGCGGTGCAGTAGCAGCCCATGTATAAAGAGGATCTCCACCTATAGCAATTGAAACTGGCATTTTCTTCCCAGCTTCTTTATATTCATTAAAAAAAACTGCACTATCTTTGTGAATTTGCCAATGCATACCTAAGCGGTTTTTATCATAAACTTGTAGTCGATACATTCCAAGGTTTTTAACTTGACCATCAAGCGATTGAGTATATACCTGTCCCATAGTGATAAATGGACCACCATCTTCTGACCAAGTTTTTAAAATTGGTATATCATATAAGTTTACATTTTCACCTTGTGTTACAAACTCTTGCGAAATACCTCTTTTTTTTATCCGTTTTGGAAAAACATTTTTAAGCTTAAAAAGTTGGGCAAGCATTCCAAATTTTTGACCTAAAGATGCAGGAGGTTTAATTTTTAAAAGTGACTCTATTTCACCAGCAATTTCATCAGCATCTCTACCAATAAAAAGATTTGTTGCCTCATGAGAGCCAAAAACATTCATAAGTACAGGAGTGTCATAACTTCTATTTAATTTTTTACTCACAGGCTTTGTAAAAAGAAGCGCCTTTGAATCGCTCTTTTTTACTTCGACATAAGCGATATGGGGTATTTCTAAATCGATATCAACTTCTTGGTCAATTACCCTTAAAAGGTTATGCTCTTTTAATAACTTTATCGCTTCATCCATATCTCTCTCCTATAGTATCTCTTTAAGGGCTAGCTCCTCAGCTCTTTTAAGCAGTTTAATTGCACCATTTTCAACCATGATATCGGCTAATTCTCTTCCTAAAGATTTGTAATCACTTCTATTTCCTAGCACTTTCTCTTTTAAAAGTTCATCTCCATTTGGCATACCAACGATACATCTTACTTCTAATTGATCGCCATTAAGTTTGGCATTAACACCAATTGGAACTTGACAACCGCCTTCAAGTACTTCTACAAAATCTCTCTCAACTGAAGTTTCAATCATCGCTTCTTCATCTTGTAAAATTGAGATCATTTCTAATACTTTTGGATCATCAATTGATTCAATACCTAGCGCAGCTTGTCCCATTGCTGGGATCATCTGAGTTGTTGGAATTGGAGTTGCAAACTTTACTTCTGAAGTCAAACCTAGACGGTTAATCCCAGCAGTAGCTAATATAATTGCATCATACTCACCCTCTTTAAGTTTACGAATTCGTGTATTAACATTTCCACGTAAATTCTTGATTACCAAATCAGGACGAAGTGCCAAAATTTGCATTCTACGTCTTAAACTTGTAGTTCCTACAACTGCATTTTGAGGAAGTGCTTCAATACTGTCATATTTTTCACTAAGCAATGCATCTCTTACATCTTCTCTTTTAGTAATTACACCAAGCACTAATCCATCTACAAACTCTGTTGGTACATCTTTGAGGCTATGCACTGCGATATGTGCTTCACCTCTAAGCATTGCATCTTCAAGCTCTTTTGTAAAAAGACCTTTACCACCTATCTTTGCTAAAGAGGTATCTAAAATGATATCACCTTTAGTTTTCATAACCTTTAACTCTACCTCAAGACCTTCATATGCACGCTCAAGTCTCTCTTTAATGTGTTCAGATTGCCAAAGCGCTAATTTACTTCCTCTTGTTGCAATGATTAGTTTCTTCATTTTATTCCTAAAATTGTTTTATATTGATTTCGACTAAAGTCTTTTTTTCCATTGACATAAACAGTTGGTGTTCCATTTATCATCATCTTACCTGCAAGTTCTAAATCTTCACTATAATGTTTGAGTATTTCTTGGGTATTGATCTCTTTAAGTGTCAATTTTGTTCCCATTTTTTTATTAAACTCATCAAGAGCTTTTTGCTCATCTTTTGTATTGATCTCAATTTTTTGTTCATATACTTTTAAAAGTGCATCTTTCACACCTTTTTTCTCTAAAGCCATAGTCGCTTTAATCACAGCAGGTGCTTCAGGATGTAGCATGGTTAATGGAAAGTGATAATAAAAAAGCGCAATTTTCTTTGGATTTTCTTTCACTGCCTTCATGATACCTGGCATATAACTTTGGCAAAATGGACATATTGGATCACTAAAAATAACGATCTTATCTTTTGCATTAAAATCTCCATAAATAAGGTGATCTTTTCTAAAAAACATAGCATCCATATCAGGTACAATTTTATCTTTTAAAGAAGCTTTATTAACAATATTTACAAAGTCTCTTGAGATAAATTTTCCATTTGTAAAGATTTTATCATGAACTGTCATTACTTCATTATTTTTAGCAACAATTTGAAGATCAATGTCTAAAAAGTAGATACTCCAACCAGGTAGTTTATCAACCTCTTTCTTTTGACGAATACGCACCTCTTTGAGTGTAAAATCTTTGTTGACACTAATAGCTCTTTTGACATAATCTATAAGATTTCTATTAACCTTGGCACTTTTGTCACTTGCTAAAATTTGCTTTTTTTCAACTTTTACAGTCTCTTCTTTTTGAACCTTAGCAACTTCCTCTTTCTTCTCATCATTTTTAGCACATGCTGTAACACTACTTAATAGTATCGCTATCAATAACTTCGACATCAATCGCGTCATCTTTTCCCTCTCTATAAATATTTTTTTTATTTTTTAAATTTAAAATCTTACTTGCAAATAACTTTCCAAAAAAACTAAATTGAAGTAACACACCCAAGATATCACTAAAAAACCCTGGAACAATCAAAAGCACTGCACCAATAAGTGTAAAAAGACTCATTTTCTGAAAGTCTTGAACAGAAATCGCCCCACTCATCAAACCTGTCATGCTCTTAGATAAAGTATATCGAAAATTTGTTAACAAAAACAGACCAATAAATGCACTCACAATAATCTCTATAAAAGTTAAAAAGCCACCAAGTTGACCTGCGATCTCAACACTCACTAATACTTCAATAAAAAGATAAATGATAATAAATGGCATTATAACTCCATAATCCTAGTAAAAATTTCATCTTTATTTATAACTGTTTTTTCTGATGTTTTTCGATCTACTAATTGAACCTCTCCATCCACCAAACCTTTTCCAACAATAACAGCCTTTGGAAATCCTAAAAGTTCAAAATCTTTCATCTTAAATCCAAACCTCTCAGGGCGATCATCTAAAATTACATTTACGCCTACTCCCTTTAACTGTGCATAAAGTGTTTCACCAAATGTTTTTTGAGCATCATCTTTAATATTTGAAATAAGAATATAGAGTTCAAATGGCGTAGTTTCTTTAGTCCATAAACACCCTTTTTCATCATGATGTTGCTCAATTACCACAGCAACAAGACGGCTAATTCCAATCCCATAAGTACCCATAAGATAAGGTTGTGCTTTTCCATTACGATCTAAAAAAGTCGCATTTAATGCTTTAGTGTAAGTATCTCCCAGTTGAAAAATATGCCCTACTTCGATCCCTTTTGTAATTTTAAGTTTAGCACCACACTCATAACAGCTGTCATCAGATTGTACTTCCACTAAATCAACAAAATTAAAATCTTTACCCTTAAAGCTATACCCAACTTCATGATAATCAACTTCGTTAGCACCACAAATCAATCCCTCTTCATTTTTGAGTTCATAATCTACAAATATTTTAACATGTTCAATGTGTGGACCAATAAATCCACCAATCAAACCAGCTTCTAAAAGTTCATCTTCCGAAGCATCTCTAAACTCTATAGCACCACAAATAGATTGTGCTTTTGTCTCTTGTAGTTGATCACATCCTCTAACATAAAATATAACCACTTCCTCACTATCAGAATAGATTGCTTTTTTGGCCACTGCCTTAAGTGTAAAATAGGGATCAATTTTGAAAAATGCACTCAATTCTTCAATACTTTTTACATTTGGAGTATGAATCTTTCCAGATATCAGATCAATTGTAGACTCTTTAGCTTCTGGCTTAGCTCTTTTAGCAGCTTCAATATTTGCAGCATATTCACACTCGCTACAGACAACAATATCATCTTCACCATTATCAGCCAATACCATAAGCTCTTTTGAACCACTTCCACCAATAGCACCGCTGTCAGCTTCTACTACTCTATGCTCTAAGCCTAAACGATCTAAAATCTTTGAGTAAGTCTTTTCCATCAAATCAAATTCTCGTTTGAGATCTTCTTCATTTTCATGAAAGCTATATCCATCTTTCATTAAAAATTCACGACCTCTTAAAAGACCATATCGTGGCCTTGCTTCATCTCGAAACTTTGTATTTATCTGATAAAGATGTAGAGGAAGTTGCTTATAACTTTTCACTCGACTTCGCACCAAGTCTACCATAGCCTCTTCATGCGTTGGCCCTAAAACAAATTCATTTGATTTTCTATCCGTAAATCTTAAAAGCTCTTTTCCAAACTTGTCGTAGCGACCACTCTCTTTCCAAAGCTCACTTGGTGTGATGAATCCAAGTTGTGTCTCACAAGCACCGGTTTGATCCATCTCTTCTTTGACAACATTTCGGATATTATCAAGTACTATTTTTCCAAGAGGTAAAAAGTTATAGATACCACTTCCAATTTGAGAGATAAAACCACCACGCACTAAATAGATATGACTGGGTAAAACTGCATCTTTTGGAGCATCTTTGGTAGTAGGTGCAAAAAATTTTGAAAATCTCAACTCTGATCCTTTGCTAAATCTTTTTCAATTTGATAATCACACTTATAGGTGTCGATTGCTTTTCTCTGTTTTGAATTTAATCCAAAAAACAGTTGAATCGATTGCACAACGGTATCAGCTTGTGGCTGTTCAGCAATCGTCTTTAATTGTTGAGTAGGTTCGTGTAAAAAAGAGTTAAATGCTTGATGTATAATTTTAGCCACTTGTTCTTCTACATCTTGACTAATGTAGCCTTTTTTAATCGCTTTTTCAATTTCATTAACACTGCACTCTCTCGCCATCTCTCTAATCTCTTTTATCATAGGGTCAACTGAAAGTGTTTGAAGCCATTTGAAAAAATCTTCTGTAAATTTTCCTACGATTGCATAAGCCTTTTGTGCACTGACCTCTCGTTGTTTGATATTATCATCCATAATTGATCTCAAATCATCAACTGTATAAATATGAATATTTTCACAATCACACTCTGCGATATCTCTTGGCACTGCGATATCAAACCAATGTCGATCAAAAGTTGTCTCTTCGATGATCTTATCATCAATGATAGAGCTTTGCGCTCCCGTTGCGGTAAAAAGAAGTCTATAGTGATTTACAAGGTTTTTTAATTCTGAAAAGGGTTCAACAGTTACAGTAACATGGTCAAGTAATTGTGCCAAATGGTGTGCTTTTTCCATGTCTCTATTGACAAGTATGACATTGGCACCTGCTTTTGCTAAATGTTTGGCAGTTAATTCACCCATCTCTCCAGCACCTACGACAACACCTGTATAACCGCCAAGGTTACCACCAAAAACTTCTTTTGCTTTTGCCACTGCAACACTTGCAACTGAAACTGGATTTTTAGATATATCTGTAGCACTTCTGACTGCCGCTGAACACCTAAAAGCATTATGCATAACTCTTGCAATTTTTTGTCCGCTAAAGCCATTATCATAGGAAAAGGCAAATGCTTCTTTGATCTGTGATACAATTTGTGTTTCACCAAGTACCACACTATCTAACGAGGAAATAACTTTAAAAAGATGGTGAACGGCATCCACATCTGTGTGAATTTCGCCTTTTTCATCTAATTCATACGGCAATAACCTATGATGGTTTACTAACTCAGACAATATAATATCAGCAATTTCATCATTACTTTTTACAGAAGCAAGAATTTCAACTCTATTACAAGTAGAAATAATTAAAACTTCATTGACTGCTTTAAGTGCAAGGATTTTTTTATAAAAATCTTTAAATTTTTCTTCATCATTAAATGCCAACTTCTCTCTAGTCTCAATTGGCGTATTTTTATGTGTAAAACTAAGTGTCACATAATGCATTAAAAATCCCTCTCAATCATATCTCTCATTACACGTTCAAGATCACTATTTTTATCATGTGCAATAGCATTCAGTGCTTCATTCCCTAACTTTTGTGCTAATTCAATTGCTTGTAAAATTGCTCCTCTCTCTTTCATCTTTATTCGAATCCATTGTGACTCATCCAAAGTCAACTCTTTTTTATAAAGAGATGTCAATTTTTTGGAATCTTCATCATTTAGAGATTCAAAAAGATAGATATAAGGAAGTGTTGTTTTACCCTCTTTAAAATCCGCTAATGAAGGTTTTCCTAGTTGTTCATCACTCATGGTAATATCTAAAACATCATCTATAATTTGAAATGCTAAACCTAAATTTTTTCCATATAGTGCAAATGCCTGAGAATCTTTACCACATAAATAAGCAGCACTTTGTGCAGTCGCTTCAATTAAAACTGCAGTTTTTTTATAAATCATTTCAAAATAAAGTTTTTGATCTAAATTAATTTTTTCTGAGAGGGTTACATCCATCATTTCACCAACAGAGAGTTTTGCAACAGCATCAGAAATTGATTTTGAAATTTCTCGATCATATGAAACTAATTCTAAAAAACCTTTAGAGTAAAGAATATCACCAAGCATAATTGCTGTTTTATCACCATAAAGTGCATTAATAGAATCACTACCCCGACGCATTAAAGCTTCATCAATGACATCATCATGAAGTAAACTTGCCGCATGAATCATCTCTACAATTGCCGCAAGTTTGAAACTCTCTTTACTTTCACCTGCAATTTTTAAAATCAACTTTGCCCTAAGTCTTTTTCCCTTTGAAGCTTTAGCATATAATGCTAGTGCATTCTCATCAACTTCTTTTATAAAGCGCTCTATCTGCGCTTCTATCTCTTCCAAATTGCCTACCTTTTTTTTCTCTTTGGATCTATAAATTTTACTTCTACTCTCTTTTTTGGATCATAAATTAATGCATCAACAGTCACTACATCTTTACTAAAATCACTAAACTTAAGTTTCAATAAGACTCTTTGATTTAACTGTTCATAATCACCTAATAGTGACATAATAACAGCATCTCTTTTATAAACTTTTTGAAGTACATGCTGCGTTGGATGCTCCTCATAGTTTACTAATAAAACCAAAAGTTCATTATGAAACAATGTCCATCTAAAAGTTAATATACCTTCTGGATTTGACTGATTTTCATACTCTTTTTTGATTACTGAGATTTTAGCAACTTCATCCTTTTGTAACTTAAAAGTATGTGTATAATCCCATTTAACAAAGTCTGCTCCAAATAAGGAAAGACTTAAGAGTAAAATCAACCAAATTTTACTCATTTTGAGTCAGAATATTTCCCATATCAACAATGTAAAGATTTTTTACAAGTTCATCTATCTTTTCTTGGTTATTAATAACATGACGTCTTATATGTAAATCCATATCTTCATCATCTTCTAACTCTAAATATTTTTCTAACATAGCTTCCATAGCTACAATTTTTTCTAGATTACCAGTAAGATAGTGATCTACTAAATTTCTATTAGCATTAAACAAAATATCAAAATACTTCTTCTCTGGTGTTCCCCCAAATAAATCATCATCTTCTAAAAACATCTTTTCCCCTTATCACTTTTTAGTTGTTATAAAAACATTTAATATAATACGTTATTATTATATCGTTATTGGCTAAAGAATGCTTCTATTTCATCTCTCATAAGCATTTGATTCTCAATCCTATTAATCTTATCTCTAAAAACTGATGCATTTGGTAATGATTTTGAGTAAGTATGCAGATGTTTTCTAAAGATAGTAACCCCTTTATCTCCATAAAAATTAATCATAGCATCATAATGTTCTAAAACAATCTCTTTTATCATAAGCTTATCTACCGTTGTTAAAGAGTTTTTAATTTGATAAAAAAGCCATGGATTACCAATTGCACCACGCCCAATCATAATGCCATCACAACTTGTATATTCTTTAACATAATTGGCAATTTCTAAAGTTGTAATATCACCATTGGCAATCAAAGGAATTTTAACTGACTCTTTTGCTATTTTTATAGCATCATAATCAACTTTTGCCTTATATTTACCAGCACGCGTACGACCGTGAAAGGTTACAAAATCAGCTCCTGCATTTTCACATATTTTTGCAATTTTATCTGGGTATTTTTCATTAAAGCCTAGTCTTGTTTTTACACTAGTATACTCTTTATTTGAATATTTTTTAATAGTCTCTACAATACGAGAAAGTTGAGGCAAATCCTCAAGAAGTGACGAACCACAACTCTGACCTACAACTTTTGGTGCAGGACATCCACAATTAAGATCAATACCGTCAATACCCTCAATATCATTTAATATTTCAACTGCTTTTCGCGCAACCTCTTCATTACTTGCTGCAATTTGTACAATATAAGGAGTCTCAAGTGAAGATTTTTCCAACATTTTAAAAGTTCTAGCAGAATTATAGATAAGTGCATTGGCACTAATCATTTCCGAAACAGTGACATCTACACCAAATTTTTTCACAACAGATCGAAATGGAAGATCCGTATAACCTGCTAAAGGAGCCAAAAAAATAATATCTTTTTTAGAAAAATCAATCAAAACAAAAACCTAATAAAGAAAATTTATAAGTAAAAGAGTTAGGTTGTTCATCAGTTTGTAAGTATACAATGTTATTGTAGTTATTGTAAACAAAAGGAGTTATCTCCCTTTTGTCTATATTACATAAAAAGTTCAGTATCGAAATTTTTACCACTATCTTTTAAGAAAAGCATATATTTACATTTTTTATACTCTTCATCAGTTGAGTTATCAAGAAAATCTCTTGCATGATCCATCATTTGAAGTTCAAACATAACATACAAGTAACTCTCTCCTGCTTCTGCTGGAAATTCATGTGCAAGTCTTTCAAAAAGTAGCATTAATCTATCTGGATTCATTTTTGTTTTAAGTTTTTTAGCTAAAACAATAAAGTCATCTTTTGTAAAATCTAGTTTTTTAATATAATTAACCATAACATCATCACTAAAATCTATAGGATTTTCTTTTGCATTAACTCTCTCAACTAAAGTATCAAATAATTCACAAGTTGGTTCTACATCATGCTTACTAATATCACTAATTGAAGCATATGAAGCTAAAGCAAGATGTGCTTTTTGACATAATGTTTTATCATCGCATTTTTTCAAAATTGTATCTGCATAATTTTTATCAACTGCAAGTCTATTATCATGATTTTTTAAAACCAATGCATTATCACTTCTTAAAGAAAAAGGAGCTAGATCTACAACTTCACCATCAGTAACTCGTCTTTTAACATCAAGTATATCTTGAATACCATCATCATATACCCTATGATCAGCATAACGTTTAGGATCAACATTTAATAATGGCAAAATGACACCTGGAAGCTTAAACATATCCGTCTTATAATCACTATCTACTAATTTTCCAAGCAATGCATTTTTAGAATTTTGTAATAACTTTTCACTATCTTTACGAATCTTTCTCATTCTTGCAAATCCAAGAGTTCCAAAAAACATCAAATGTGCTATAGTAAAAAGAAAAAGTATTAATGCAGGTAAGGTTACCCATACTGCAATTGGCAGTGTTATAGTGATTCCAGCAAAAGGAAAAGAGTAATTATCTCCAATAAATGCATATACAACAATACCCATAGCAATAAGTAAAATTAAACCAAAAACTATATACTTCTTAAGACCCATTCCCACTCCTTATATTAAGAGGTTTTCTCAACAATTTCTCTACAAACTATACAGTATTTCGCCTGTGGTTTCACTTTCAACCTCTGTGTCCCAATGGACTCTTCACACATCTCACATATACCGTAAGTTTCATTTTCCATTTTAAACAAAGCATAGTCAATTTCTTTTAACTCTCTAAGCTGTTGATTATTAATTGCTTGTTCAATTGCACTATCTGTACTAATAGTTGCATGATCAGCCTCATCACTTGCATCAGTATTTGTTAACGCTTTAATCTCTTTTTCATTATCTTTTACAATGCGTTTAATTTTTTCTTTTCTATTTTCAAGCTCTGATCTTAAAAAATCTAAATCTTCTTTTTTCATCTCTTCTCCTTGATCCTTATTTATGATAAGGATGATTATTTACAATACTTAAAGCCCTAAAAATTTGCTCAAATAAAATTATTTTTGCAAGTTTATGACTAAAAGTTAATTTACTAAAACTTATAACCTTGTCACATTTTCCTAAAAACTGTTCATCAAATCCATATGCACCCGCAATAAAAAAATTTAAAGTTGAAATATTAGCAAAATTTTTACTAAATTCAAAACTATCCATCTCTTTACCTGCTGGATGTAAAGCAATATTGAACCCATTCATCTTTGGTAAAAATGCCTCATAGTAGGACTCTTGAGCAATTATAGCATCTCTATTTTGAGCAGAGGAAATTTTTTTATTAAAAATTGTAATTTCGTCAATTTTTGTATACTTTTGTATCATCTTCTTCTGATTTTCAATGATTTTTGTAAAATTATCGCTACTTTTCTTCTCAATTGAATAAACATTAATCTTCATTACTTATGCCTAAATAATGTATGTTTACTATACATCATCCTCAACAAAGTCTTCTTTTCTTCTCGCAAGTGAAGATGCTTTTCTTTCAGAGTTCTCAATTTTAATATCAAAAAAGTATAACAGATCTGAAACTGTTTTTTTCATATTTTCTCTTTTTACAACCATATCTAAAAAACCATGTTCTAATAAAAACTCTGAAGTCTGAAAGCCTTCTGGAAGTTCTGCTCCAATAGTCTGTTTAATAACTCTTTGCCCAGCAAATCCGATTAATGCTCCAGGTTCAGCAATAATAAAATCTCCAAGCATTGCAAAAGAAGCACTAACACCACCCATAGTTGGATCTGTGAGTATAGAGATAAATGGCAATCCATTTTGTGAAACTCTTTTTAGTGCAGCTGAAGTTTTAGACATTTGAAGAAGTGAAAAAGTACTTTCTTGCATTCTAGCCCCTCCACTTGCACTTACAATAATCAATGCGTGTTTTTTCTCAATTGCCCGATGCGCTGCACGAACAATCTTTTCACCTTCAACTGAACCTAAACTTCCACCCATAAATGAAAAATCAAATACAACAAGTTGAGTAGGGATGCCTTCTATTTTACACTCTCCAGAAACAACTGAAGATTTTTTACCCGTTTTTTTCTCACCTTCTACGACTCTTTTTTTATAGGGTTTTTTATCCACAAATTTTAAAGGATCAATAGGAGCTAAGTCTTTATCATATTCAACAAAAGTTCCATCATCTGCCAATATATTAATACGAACTTCTTGACCTATTCTCATATGATATTCACATTTTGGACAGACATGAAAAAGATTTTCAACCTCTTTATAGTACATAAGTGAATTACACTTTTTACACTTGATCCAATGACTAGGAGCCTCTTCAGGAGAAGGCTGGGTTTTTCTAAAGTTTCTAAACATATCACCAAAGTTCATGATATTTTCCTATAAAAGTATTTTTTTTAAATTCTCAAAATGATTTAATTGAGCACATATTAGCGTTAAATCCTTTTCTTTATGCTGATAAAGTTCTTCACACATAAACAAACCTGCTGCGATATCATATGAGCGCATTTCACCCTCATATACAAAAAACTGCACTTGGTTAGTGTAGGCTAATGAAAGGGCTACAGCACCAGGGGATCGATATTTATAACTACTATTTTGAAGTTTTTTAGCATATTTTTTTGAATGATATGCACGTTCAAAAACGCCAATACTCGCATACGGGTTTGATTGGATATCATAAAATTTAATATCATTTAATTTTGTACATTGGAATAAAGTTTTTGTTTTTAAAAATAGTGTACCATTGGCTAAATTTGCTATTATGCCAACTTTTGCATTTCCATCTTTTTCTAAAGCAATAGAAGAACCATAATAAGGAAATTGTGATTTAAAATTATCACTGCCATCTAATGGATCAAGAATAATTTTATAATCACCCTCTCCATAAAGTCCACACTCTTCAGAATCTATACAACCAAACTTTTCAAGATGTTTGATAAAAATCTCTTCAGCTATAATATCCATACCGATACTAACATCACCACCAGCACCAATCACTCCACTTTCAAAATGGTGTGATTGATTCTCAGTTAAAACCTCTTGATAAAGCTCTTGATTAGCCTTAATCGCAGCACGAATAAAAGAGTTGAAGTTTTCTATCCAAGCAACTTTCTAGCTATCTCTGCTGCAGCTATTTTTCCATCTTCTGCCGCAGTTACTACAAGATCACTTCCTCTAAAACAGTCTCCCCCTGTAAAGACGAACTGTTTTGAGCATTCTCCATTTTCATTAGCTGAAATTTCACCCCATTGATTTGTCTCAATTCCATTTTCTGACAGAAAATTTGGATTTACTTGATCAAAACCTAAAGCAAAAATAACAACATCTGCATCAACTCTAAACTGGCTATCATCAATAATTTCTACACTTTGACGACCTGATTCATCCTTTTGAGACATTAGTGTTTTTAACATTTCAATACCAATAACTTTACCATCACTATTTAAAAGTACCTCTTTAGGACTAGAATTAAAAATAAATTCAGCACCCTCTTCTTTTGCATTTTTAAACTCTTTTTTACTTCCAGGCATATTTATAGCATCACGACGATAAAGACATTTTACACTACTTGCACCTTCACGAAGAGAGGTTCTTATACAATCCATTGCGGTATCACCACCACCAATGACAACTACATTTTTGCCTGTGACTTCAAAGTTTTTATCATAATTTTCTTCAAAATTTTTCTGTTGTATATTTTTTAAAAAATCTATAGCAAGAAAAACATTTTCGCCATTTTCATTCGGAAGATTTGCTGTTTTTGATTTTTCAGCTCCAATTCCAATAAATACGGCATCATAGTTTTCAATCAAATCTTGCATTTCGATATCTTTTCCAACTTCAACACCAAGGTTTAGTTTCATTCCAGCATCTGTAAGAAAATTAAATCTTCTAAAAACGATCTCTTTTTCTAATTTGAAACTTGGGATTCCATAAGTAAGTAATCCTCCAGGTTTAGCTGCTTTTTCAAACATTTCAACTTGGATACCAGCTCTCATAAGATATGTAGCACATGAAAATCCAGCAGGGCCAGAACCTACAATTGCCACTTTTTTATCACTCATTTCATCAGCAAATTCAGGTTTAAGTCCCTTCTTAAAACCACTCTCAGAGATATAGGTCTCAATCGAACCAATTGTAATTGCACCATACCCATCTTGCTCAAGTGTACAATCACCTTCACAAAGTCTATCTTGTGGACAAATTCTACCAGTGATTTCTGGAAAAGGGTTTGTCTCATTTGAAAGTTTAAACGATAGATTGATATCTTTTTTTGCTACACCTCTAAGCCATTGTGGTATGTAGTTATGTAGTGGACATTTGTTATGACAATAAGGATCACCACACTGTACACAACGATCTGCCTGTGATGAAGCATCAGAGTTTTTAAAGATCTCATATATCTCATTATAATCTTTTTTACGTTCATTTGAACCACGCTTTAAAGGGCTGATTCTCTCTAAATTAGTAAAGTTTTGCATCTTAATCTCCCTCATCTGGATTTAATGGCATTTTCATCATATTTTTAGGTCTCACCATCCAAAAATCTCGTACTGTATGTCTAAAATTTTCAAGTATATAATTTGCTTTTTCACTTGAAGTCTCATTTGTATATTTTGTTAAAAGCTTTTTAATAAAATGTCTCTCTTCATCTGATTCATCCGTATCAATCCGAACTGCTACAACCAATTCTTGATTAAGTTTATCAATAAAATCATGATCTTTATCATAAATAAAAGCGATACCACCTGTCATACCAGCACCAAAATTAACACCAGTTGTTCCTAAAATAGCTACAACTCCACCTGTCATATATTCACAGGCGTGATCTCCTGTTCCTTCAACTACCGAAGTTGCACCAGAATTTCTTACACAAAAACGCTCTCCAACACTTCCTCTTACGTAAAGTGTTCCCCCAGTAGCACCATAAAGACATGTATTACCAGCTCCAGAAAACATGTCTCCTTGTGCAAAAGGTGTAATAACAATTTTACCACCATTCATACCTTTTGCTACATAATCATTTCCTGCACCATTGAGGCGTATTGAAATTCCTTCTATTAAAAATGCACCTAGTGATTGACCAGCAACACCATTGAGATTAAAAATCAAGCTATCTTTTGGAAGACCTTTGTTCCCATAATATTTCGCAATTTCACCACTTATGAGTGTTCCAAAACTTCTGTTTAAGTTGCAAATATCTTTTTTCACTATCACATTATCAGTTGGATTTTCGATCACTCTATAAACTTCTTTTAAGATATCTTTTTCAAACTCATTTTTATCAAACGGTTCATTTGAAGATTTTTGACATGTATCGATACCATCAAGTCTTCTCAGCACTGAACTAAAATCAAACTTTTGAGCAAATGGCTTATCTATAACTTGCAATAGATCACTTCTACCAACAATATCTTCAATTCGTTCATATCCAAGACTTGCCAATATATCTCTTACATCTTCAGCCAGTAGTGTGAAATAATTTACAACTCGATCAACCGTACCTACAAAATGTTCTCTTAATTCTGGGTTTTGAGTTGCAACACCTACTGTACATTTATTGGTATGACAGCTTCTTAAAATTCTACAGCCAATGACAGTTAATGCTGCCGTACCAAAGGCATAACTTTCAGCTCCAAGCATCGCAGCTTTTACTACATCAAGTCCAGTTTTTAATCCACCATCAGTTTGAAGATGTACAAACTCTCTAAGACCATTCACTTTCAGAGCATTATGTGCTTCACTAAGTCCAATTTCCCATGGATTACCTGCATACTTGATAGACGTTAAAGGAGCAGCACCTGTCCCACCATCTCCACCAGAGATAATGATCTTATCTGCGTACGCTTTTGCGACACCAGCTGCAATTGTCCCTACTCCTGCAGTTGAAACCAGTTTGACGGTAATCGTTGCATCTGGATTGATCTGTTTCATATCAAAAATAAGTTGTGCTAAATCTTCAATTGAGTATATATCATGATGAGGCGGAGGTGAAATCAATGTAACCCCTGGAATGGTATATCTTAAGCTTGCAATTAAAGGTGATACTTTATGTCCAGGAAGTTGTCCACCCTCCCCTGGTTTTGCACCTTGTGCTACTTTTATCTGTATCTCTTCTGCACTTCTAAGATATTCTGGTGTAACACCAAATCTTCCAGATGCAATTTGTTTAATTTTAGAACGTCTTGGACTTTTAAGTCTTTCAGTCGCTTCACCACCTTCACCACAATTTGATTGAGCACCGATTTGATTCATCGCTTCACCCAGTGCTTCATGTGCTTCAGGAGAGATAGAACCAAGACTCATAGCCGCCGTTGCAAATCTTTTAAAAATCTCCTCTTTTGACTCAACTTTGTTTAGCTCAATTGATTTTTTATCACTTTTAAGTTCAAAGAAGTCCCGAATCATTTTCATTTCACGATTATCTGTCAACACTTTTAAAGTATCAAAATCTACTTTTTTATTTGAGATAGAAGCATTATGAATCGCGTACACTACTGAAGGTGAATAATCATGATGCTCGTTTCCATTGATAAACTTGTGATAACCACCAATCTCTAATGGAAATAATTTTTTTGTTTTTAATATCTCAGTTGCTTTTTCATAATTTCTATTGATTGTCTTCTCAATATCTGCGTATCCAAGTCCAGGTATCAATGCATGCGAATCTCTAAAACACTCTTTTACAATTTGCTTATCAAGTCCTATAACATCAAAAAGTGCTGAATTTCTATACGATGCAATTGTTGCTATTCCCATTTTTGACATAATTTTGAGAATTCCTAGTCCCATTGCAGTATGTGCATTTTTCAGACTATGCTTTAACTCATAAGCAGACTGTTCTTTTCTTTTAGCGATCTCTAAAATTGATGCATAAAGAAGATAAGGATAGATCGCATTGACACCATAAGCGATGAGTGTAGAACATGCATGAGAGTCTACTACTTCACCACTGATTACAATAGTAGAAGTCAGATGTCTAAGTCCTGCATCTAAAAGTGCATGATTTAACCTACCTGCAGCTAAAAGCATCGGTATATGTTTCATTTGTTGATTTTGACATCTATCATCTAAAACAATAATACGAACACCATCATCTTTAACACTCGCAATTACCTCTTCTACAAGTGCGCTCAAAGAGCCTTCTAGATCTTCTTCAAATAGTGTTGAAAAAGATCTATTTTTATAATAGTCTCTATATCTAGGGCTATTCTCATCACCAAATGATAAAAGCACTTCTAATTTCTCTTGCATTAAAATTGGAGAAACTGCTTTAAGTCTTATCGCGTGTTCGGCGTTATCTTCTAAAATATTTCTAATTTCACCAAAACCAGTATTTAAACTCATAACTACTTTTTCACGAATTGGATCAATTGGAGGATTAGTGACTTGTGCAAACTTCTGTTTAAAAAAGTCGCTAAAACTTCTATGTTGATTACTAAAGGCTGCTAGTGGCGTATCATCACCCATAGAACCTGTACTCTCTTTTCCATCTTTCATGATAGGTTCAATTACCATTTCAATTGTCTCTTGAGTAATATTACATACACGCTGTTTTAATGCTAAATTATCAAGTTCATACTCTTTGGTTTCTGAAAAAGGAAGATCGATATACTCCTGCAGATAAGTCATGTTTTTATTGAGCCAATCTGAATAAGTATTGGCTGATTTTAAGTAATTGTCAATTTCATCACTTTTGAGTACTTTACCAAATTTCAAATCAACACCTATCATCTCTCCACTTTGAAGACGACCTCTCTCAATGATATTATCTTCATGTGTATCTAAAACTCCATACTCACTTGAGATAATAATTCGATTATCTTTTGTAATGATATATTTTGCAGGTCTAAGTCCATTTCTATCTAATACACAACCGATATATCTCCCATCAGTTAAGCTCACTGCTGCTGGTCCATCCCATGCTTCAAAACAGGTACTTGTATACTCATAAAATGCTCTAAGGTGTGAGTCCATATGAGGAGCATTTTGCCAAGGTGCAGGGATCAGTGAACGCGCTGCTTTGAAAAAGTCCATACCATTTGCAATCAAAAACTCAAACATGTTATCTAATGATGCACTATCACTTCTATCACTGCCTGATATTGGAAAAAGCTTTTGCATCTCTTTATTAGAAAACACTTGACTCTCTATCCACTCACTCTTTGCTTTGATATTAAATCTATTGGCTTCAACTGAGTTAATTTCGCCATTATGTGCAATTGCACGAAATGGCTGTGCTAATCTCCATTCAGGAAGTGTATTTGTAGAAAACCTTTGGTGAAAAAGTGCAAAACCTACTTTAAAATTTGGATTTGCCAAATCTTTATAAAACTCTTTGATATGCGTTGGCATTACCAAACCTTTATAAGAGATCACACTACTTGAAAGAGAAGGTATATAAAAATCTTTCTCTTGTCTAAAAGCAGCTTCTAGCTCTCTACGGGTAAGATATAAAATTGACTCAAATCGCTTTGAGGCAATGATAGAATTAGGAGAGAGAAAAATTTGTGTAATTTCTGGAAGCTTTGCAAGTGCTTGTTCTCCAAGTGCTTTCGTATCTACGGGGACTTCTCTATAAAGTAATACCTTAAGATCATTTTTCGCACATATCTCATCAATCTTTGTCTTCTGTTTTTTATCTTGTAAAAATAACATACCCACAGCAAACTGTTTAGGTACAGAAACGCCAAGCTTCTCAGCCTCTTGTTTCATAAATTCAACTGGCATTCCAAAAAGAAGACCACTACCATCACCACTCTTTCCATCAGCAGCAATTGCCCCTCTGTGCATCATACGCTCTAGCGCAATAATTGCATCTTCAACATTCTCGTGTGTAGGTTTATTGTCGATGCTGGCAAGCAAACCAAAGCCGCAGTTATCCTTAAAACTAGTAAGTAAATCCATTAAAAGCCTTTATAAAAAGTTATTAACTTTATCTAAATATCGGTAAACATTTGTTGATTTTAGAGTTTTGTTGTTACAATAAGCCCTATGCAAGGATATATACTAAATATTAATCGTGTTAAGGATGAAGACTTAATTGTAACGTTACTGACACAAAATAGGTTAATAACGCTTTATAGATTTTATGGCGCACGACATGGCAATATAAACCTTGGATATAAATTAGATTTTGAGGCGATACACTCTCCAAAATCATCCATATCTATGCTTAGAAACGTCCTGCATTTAGGTGATAAATGGATGGCAAATCCCAAACGATTTTTCATATGGCAACATTTTATAAAACTTTTATATACACATTTAAAAGATATAGAAGAGTTGGACAGTTTCTACTTTGATCTACTAGACACGATGAATCATAAATTTGAAAAACAAAATCCAATTCGTGTAGTAGTTGAATCTTACATTGCACTGCTTGAATATGAAGGTAGACTCCATGACGATTTTATATGTTTTTCATGTGAAAATATTGTGACTCAAAACTTGGTACTAACAAGAAGTTTTTTACCTGCACATTATGAGTGTATATTCGGAACGAGTTTAAATATAGAAAAAATTATGGAACTCTTTTTGACAGGTTCTACATTGAATTTAGATGATGATGAAGTAAATATATTATGGAAAATTCTACAAGAGGGGATATAGTTTTGTAAGAAACAGATCAAAACTTTCTAGTTTCAACGTGGACTCTCTTTGTTTTGCTCCCCACATAGGTTTAGGAAAATAGGAATCCTCTTCAAAGCGTGACATGATATGGAAATGCACATGAGGCATATAATTTCCAAATGAAGCGATATTGATTTTTGTTGGTTTATAATAAGAAAGCATCTCTATTTCGATAATATCAAGTACTCTCCAAATTTCCGCTCTCACAGGCTTGGGACACTCAGAAAACTCTTTATAAGGCTCTTTTGTAAAGAGTTTTAGCCATGGAACTTCACTCTTTTCAATCTCTATAAAGATAAGATCATTTTCAAAAAATTTCATCTATTTTTGATTAAAATGAGCTAATGCACTTCCCCAGGTTAAGCCACCACCAAATGTATCAAGCAACATAAGATTTCCAGTTTTTAGCTTACCACTTTCATACCAATCATTAATCGCCATTGGAATTGAAGCGGCTGAAGTATTTCCATATTTAGCTACCGTCAATACTATCTTTTCTGTTGGAAAGTTAAGTTTTTTACCTACAGCATCAATAATTCTAAAATTCGCTTGATGGGGAATAAAGAAGTCGATATCTTCACTTGTCATGTTGTTTTTTTCAAGGATATTTTTAACATCTTTGGTCAAGGTATTAACAGCAACTTTAAAAGTTTCATTACCTTTCATCTTCATAAATTGTAATCTTTCGTCAAGCACTTTTTGACTACAAGGATTTGTAGAACCACCACCAGGGGTAATTAAAAAATCTTGAAAAGAGCCATCTGCCGATGTATGTACATCGAGGATTGACTCCTCTTTTTTATCTGTTGTTCCAATGATTGCTGCTCCAGCACCATCACCAAATAAAATACATGTAGTTCGCTCTTGATAATCAACAATAGAACTTAATTTCTCAGCACCAATGATGAGTACATTTTTTTTGATTCCTGACTCAACAAAAGCTTTTGCAATATTAAGGGCATATACAAAACCACTACATGCAGCACTAATATCAAAAGCTGTTACATGAGATATGCCTAACTTATCCGCTATAACACACGCTGTAGAGGGCATACAGAAAAAGTCTGGGGTAATTGTTGCACATATGATAGCATCAATTTCACTATGTTCTAATCCACTGCGCTCAATCGCTACTTTTGCAGCCTCATAGGCTAAGTCACTTGTTGATTGATCATCTGCTGCAATGTAACGATTCTCAATACCAGTTCGTTGTTTAATCCACTCATCAGAAGTATCAACAATTTTTTCAAAATCTTTATTGGTTAACGCACGAGAGGGGGTATATGCCCCAATTGATTTGAATGATGCAAGCATACTCTTCCTTTTGGATAATTAACGATATTGGACTAAAGATTCTTCTATATCTTGATTGATATTTGTTTCTAAAAAATCTCTTGCCTGATACATCGCATTTTTAATGGCTATTTTATTACTTTTCCCATGGCAGATAATAGTGCAATTTTTCACACCAATTAATGGAGCGCCACCATATTCTGCATAATCGATCTGTTTTTTTAACAACTTAAAGACTCTTCTCATCAGAAGTGCTCCAGTTAAAGCACTTGGAGATCTTTTAATGTTTAATTTAATAAGTTTAGAGATAGAACTTGCAACGCCTTCACTAGTTTTTAAAAGTATATTTCCAACAAAACCATCACAAACCACTACATCAACACTATCATTAAAAATATCACTACCTTCAACATTTCCTATAAAAGATGGATGTGATTTTAAAAGTGCATGTGCTTCTTTAGTGATCTCTGTACCTTTGGATTTTTCTTCTCCATTAGACAATAATCCAATACGTGGATTTTCTACTTTTAGAACATCTTTAGCATAAACATATCCTAAAACTCCAAACTCAAAAAGATGTTCAGCTTTACAGTCAACATTTGCTCCTACATCCAAAACTAGACTTCTTCCTCCTGTTGCAGTAGGCATCAACGTGGCAATTGCTGGACGAGAAACACCTTTAACACGGCCAATTTTTAAAGTTGCCAAACTCATAGTAGCTCCACTATGTCCTGCAGATACTATGGCTTCAGCTCTTCCTTCTCGTACAAGT
>JADGDK010000038.1:0-3804 GCA_016744895.1 Campylobacterales bacterium
CACATATAGAAGCAAAAAAAGAGTTTAAACTTGAAAATGGTGAAATTCTTTTTGCCGGTCCAATTTTAAATCCATTTCTAAATATTAGCGTCTCACATCTCAATGATCCTTATACAATTACAATAAACATCAATGGACTTTTAGATGCACCAATTATCAATTTTAGTGCTACACCATTTTTAACACAAAGTGATATTCTTTCTATCTTACTATTTGATGCCACTACAGGAGATCTCTTTAGCAGCAGTGGAGACTCATCTAAAGCTGCAATATCTATGTTTGGAAATACATTTGCAAAAGAGCTTGTAGAAAACTTTGGAATCAAACTTGATAAACTTGTACTCTCCACAACTGAAGAGGGAGGATTTGGACTAGAGGTTGGTAAAAAAATCTCTAAAAAAGTTACAATTCTTTATATCAATGACATCGTCCAAACCATCAAAGTCAAGTACCAGCACTCCAGACGCTTTGAAACAGATATCACATTTAGCCCTGATACCAGTGGAATCGATTTTCTTTATAAAAATGAGTATTAAATAGCTAATAATGCTTAGGGAAGTCAATTCTATTAGCTAGACTAACGCTAAATCTTGCTAAGTAAAATACCTATTACTTACAGCTAAATCATAATTATTAAATCATCTTTACAGTATAAATTGTTCCATCATATGATTTTGTAGTAGAAAACTTATGTTTTTTACAAAAGTTTTTTTGCATATATTCTATTAAATCTTCAGCCGCACTATAGGCTAAAAAATTCTTCTGGAAATTTTGTTCATAAGGTTTTTTACTTTTTATAAAACATGCGCACTCATTTTCAACGATTACTTTATACATATTTGTCTCTCCTTAGAAATCAAAGATATCATCAAATACCTCTTCTTCAGCCATTTCAGGTTTTTTGATAAAACTTGTGATCATATTTGCATTTGAGATAATAGAACTATCTAAAAAATCTATACTTGGAGCACCCTCATAAAATAGTTTGTTAATCCAAAGCAATAAATCTCTGTTAAAAGCTTCACATAACATACTAATGTCTTTAGCTTGTAGTTTAAATTCTTCTATATTTTGTAAAATATCCTCAGACAACTGTTTTAAGGCTGATGATATTGCATAGGTTTGCGTATATAGTGCAATTACTGTAGCAAATTTCTGTATATGAAATGATAAAAGCTCAATATCTTCGTCTTCTATAGCTGCAGTTCCTACAAGAGATATAAGTGAACGCATTTCGGATGCAATTTCCTCAATTTCTGAAAGATCATCTTCATCCATAAAATTATAAGTTTGAATGACAACTGCAGACTCTTGGATAACTGGAGCAGTAACAGCGAGATCACTAGTAGCAACACTAGTAACACTCTCATCTTCTATCTTTTGTTCTTGATCTAATGAAGTATCAACCTCTTCTTCTATATCTTTTATTTCTGTTATAATTTGACTAACTTTCTCTAAAGCAAATGATATTTTATTTCCTACAATCTTATAATCAGCATTGGAATAATTCTTTTTTACAATTCCAGCTACCAATGATGCACCTAAAAGTACTACATTATCCATAGTGATATACACCTTATCATCACTCTCTTCTAAAAAGATATTAAAATTAAAACTTTTCTTAAGTTGATAATTTCCTAAACCATAAAGCAATCGTATCATGTCTGAAAATTCTTCTCTATCTGCATAGGTACTCTCTAATAAAAAATATTCCCAAAATTCACTAAGTGCAATCTCATTTTTAATAATAAATTGTGTTTTTCGATAATACACTTCATTATTTATCACATTTTCGGCATCTACATTATAGGGTTGTGCTTTTCTATTTGTAATAAGCCCAATATAGTTTGTAAAACGTTTTGAAAAGAGATCACTATCAATTGGTTTTGTAATATAATCTTCGGCACCAGCAGTAATAATTTTATTTTTGTGTTCATTATCATTAAGTGCAGAACACGCAATAATTAAAGCATCACTATTGTTTCCTGTTCTTATAAGTGTAGTTGCTTCTATACCATCCATTACTGGCATCATAATATCCATAAGAATAATATCAAAAACTTCATTTTCACATTTATCAACTGCTTCTTGACCATCTTGGGCAAATGAGACTTCTAACTTAGTTTCACTATGCTCTTCTTCCCAATCTTCTAATATATACTGTAATGTTAATCTATTGTTTTTATTATCATCAACAACTAATATTTTCTTCATAGCCTATCCTTTGTTTTTCACTCTCTTTTAATTCAAATCCAAAACTAAATTTTGCACCACCAAGCTTTTGTGAATCTTCAAGTTGCATAGAAATTTTCATACCTTCACATAAAAGCTTCACAAAATGAAGTCCAATTCCAGTCCCTTTTGATGCTCTTTTGATACCGTCATCGTCTTCTTGTTCATAAAGATCAAAAATTTTCTCTTTATTCTCAATTCCAGGACCATTATCTTCTATCGTTAACACCAACCTATCTTCTACCATATCGGCAAAAATTAAAACTTCTTTGTGGCTATATTTAATTGAGTTTGAAAGTATGTTTGAAATAATTTGAGAAGTTCTATATTTATCCATCACTAAATTGGTATCTAATACCGTAGATTGGATACTAATATTAACTTCACTTTCTTGTATCAATGCATCAAATCTACTTAGTAAATCATCAAAAATATCTTTCAAGGTAAACTTATCTTCTTTATACTCTAATCGATTTGATTTAAGACGTGAAAGATCAAGAATATTATTGATTGTTATTAACATATCATTACCATTACTTTTAATGACCTGCATCATGTCTATCAAAGCCTCTTTTTTTGATGAATCAATCTTTGAAATTCTTTTTGCAGCACTATTTGAAAAATTAATAATAGCATTTAGAGGCGTTTTTAGTTCATGTGTAAAGACCACTAGAAAATCATCTTTAGTCTTATTCATGACTCTATAATGCTCTTTTTCCATCTCCTTTTTCTCTTTTTCTTGTTCAATAACAATACGACCCGTCTTAATAAACTGTGTTACATCTTGTCGAATTGCAATAAACTCTTTTATCTCACCATCACTACCAACAATAGGTGACATAACTGATTCAACGACATATTCTTCACCATCTTTTGTAAGATTTTTAATTCTTCCTCGCCAAATTTTTTGGTTTAATATGGTATTCCACATATTTTCAAAAACCTCTTTTTTAGTCTCTGGATGTTTGAGCATATTATGATTTTGTCCCATTAACTCAGATCTACTATATCCAGATACTTTACAAAAGTTATCATTGACATCGATAATTCTACCGCTAAGATCTGCTTTTGAGACAAGAAAACTACGATCAATAGCTTCTTTATAATCATCTAACATTTTAACTTGATCTACTAACATTCTTTGTGTATTTTTATTATTACAAAATTGCTGCAATGCACGAATAAACATATCTTCATTGATCGGGGTTGGAAAAATTCGGTCCACACCTAAGGAGACTGTTTTGTTAAAAAACTCTATTTTAGGTAGTGAATATATCGTAAAAATAGGTATTTCCGTATTAATATTTCGACATTCTTGAATGACGTCCAAGTCACCATCTTTATATTTTCTTACATACTTAACAACAAGATCGATTGGAAACATTTTAAAATTTTTAATAGCCTCATCATCATTAATTGCAACATATACATTTTGGTAAGTTGTCTCTAAAAGTGACACTAAAGATGTACGTTGTTTTTCATCATCACAAATCAAAAGAATTGAAAAATCAGTATTTTGAAAAATAAACATTTAATACTTCTCTTCTACTTTAAATCCTTCAATGGCCATAA
>JADGDK010000038.1:3814-22742 GCA_016744895.1 Campylobacterales bacterium
GGTCAGAGAAGATAAATTCGCAAGATTTTGTAGCTTTTGCTGCCACTAACAATTGAACAATTGCTGTATGCATATCATTACAAGCACTTAAATCAAAGCTGAGTAATTGATCACTATTATTTTGGATAAAAGATCTCATCCCAACCAACTCATCTTCAAATACATTGCCATTTAACATAGCTTTACTTCCATCATAAATTACTGCTGACATTACATTCCTTTATATTTACATTTAATTACAATACAAGGAACAAAGTCCCTTTCGTATCAACGCTAACGCTTTATTCTCCTAAAAGGAGTACTCACACACAGATAAACCGTGCTTATTTTTCTTTATCTCTGAACTTAGGCTACAATTGCTTCTAATGTTTCATTAGTTCCCAATGCGTCACTCACTTCCCATAAGCTTACAGGATCAATAATCATCATGATCTGTCCATTACCTAATAGTGCAGTTCCACCAATTAGGGAGTGTTCAGATAACAATCCTTGCATCGGTTTTTGTACAACACTTAACTGTCCTAAAAGATCATTGACAACTACTGCCATTTGACTCCCTTTGACATCCAAGACTACTAGAGAGATTGATTCACTATCAAGTGCATTCATATCCATCATTTCACCTATAACCACTAGAGGAATAATCTCACCTCTTAAATAGATGTAATACTCTTTATTTAAAATAGTAATGCTCTCTTTTGAGATTTTAACAGTTTCACTGACACTATCCATTGGAAAACCATAATGCATATCATTCATAGAAACGTGAAGCAGTGTTGTCACAGCAAGTGAAACTGGGATACTCATTACAATTTTTGTCCCTTTACCCACTTCACTTTCAAGATGGATATCACCGCCAAAACTTTCAATAGATTTTTTAACAACATCCATGCCAACACCACGACCACTGTATTCACTAATTGAATCAACAGTTGAGAGTCCTGGAAGCATAATAAGATTTAATTTTTCGTTTTCACTCATATCATCTAATTTTGCTGGATCAATTAACCCTTTTTCCAACACTTTATTGATCACCATTTGTGAATCAATACCTTTTCCATTATCAACAATTTCAATCATAACACGATCAGATTCAGGATAGGCTCTCATGATAATTTCACCACTTTCAGCTTTGCCAGACTCTTTTCGAGTCTCTGGCGTTTCAATACCATGATCTAATGAATTTCTAATAATATGAATTAATGGATCTGCCAACATCTCAATCATATTTTTATCAAGTTTGGTATCACCACCTTTTTGTGTTAGTTTTACTTTTTTTCCAAGTTTTTTTGAAATTTCACGAACCAATTTAGGATAACGATCAAAAACATAAGTCAAAGGAAGCATACGCATAGACATCGTTAAATCTTGAAGCTGACTTGTAAGCCGATCAATAGATGAGTATTTATCTAAAATTGCACGTTTGGTTACTTCACTCTCTTGTCCATCAACTGAATCCGCAAGATATGGCAATGAATTTTTTGCCACTAATAACTCACCTACAACACTCATAAGCTGATCTATAGAAGATTGCTCTACTTTTACTACTTTTCCAACAACATCTTTAGTGCTTGATTTAGCTTCACTCTCTTTTTTAACAGGAACATCTTTAGTGACCTCTTTAATAGTTGCAGTTTCTACCTTTTTAGTGACAACTTCTTTAATCTCAGTTTTTGAAGCTTTTACCTCTTCAACAATAGGAGTCTCAACTTTAACTTGTATCTCTTGTTTACTGTCATGTAGCTGATTAATTGCAGCAAAGATCGCATCAACAGTGTCTGAAGCAGGTTCAAATGCTATACCAGTAGCATTAAAACATTTTTTTGCAATTGATTTGACTCTTAGTGTGCTCTCTTCATCTCCAAGGTAATTTAACTGTTCACATTGCTGTTGTAAAATTTTACTCAACATCGTTTGATTAATATTTTCAAGTTGATTTTGTGATGATTCTTCAAAATTTGTTTCTACATTAACTTCAACTTTTTCAAAGTTTTTTACATTTTCAAGAGATAATGGTAATATTAAAATATCATCTATAAAATTATAAAGTGCTTCTTCTATCTCTTCGTATCGTGCATCTACCAAAGCTGTAATTTTAAGATAAAGGTCTAATCCCTCTTCATCTAAGTCTCCTAAAATTATATTTTTAGCATCATTTTCATTTAATGAAGTTGTAATATATTGGACTTTATCACCAAGAAGAGACAATGCATAAAGAGGATCATTTCCAAAAATCATACATGATTTGTCTAAATCAAAAGAGA
Organism: Campylobacterales bacterium; assembly: GCA_016744895.1. Lineage (GTDB taxonomy): Bacteria > Campylobacterota > Campylobacteria > Campylobacterales > QNZT01 > SZUA-1433. Next base: position 6,079 of record JADGDK010000038.1, read on the forward strand.
TTGCATAAGCTCTCTGGTCATTTAAATTCTCAGCATTGATATCGGTACTATTTTCTAAAGAATTATGGATCCTCTCAAAATCTAGGAGTTCAAAATTTGAGATATCATCACTATTAGTTACAAAAATATCAGGTAGGGTAAAAGTTTCGATATTAGTATCTTCACTAACTCCCATCACCTCATCAAGATATTTAAGAATTTTAGTACTTGTCTCTTCATTTGCGGCAACAACATCACCACTATCTTCAGCAGCTTCGACAAGATTTAATACTTCGTCAAAAGCATCATAAAGTGCATCAAGCATAGGATCTTGGTACTCTAGTTTTTTCGCTCTAAGTTGATCTAAAAGATCTTCAGCTTTATGTGTAATATGCATAACACTTTCAAAACCAACAATTCCTGATCCTCCTTTAAGTGTATGTGCTGCTCTAAAGATTGCATTTAAAAGCTCATCATCACTTTCACCTAAGGATTCAAGGTTCTGCTCAATAAACTTTAAATTTTCTCTTGCTTCTTGTAAAAAAGAGTCTAATAATGGATTCATGCTGCACTCCTAAATGTTAATATGTCTACACTTCCGCCTAAGTCATCAGGTTTTACAGGTTTCGTAAAGTAGAGATTTGCACCATTTTTATAGGCGCTTATTCTGTCATGGTCTTCTGCTTCGGTGCTAATCATAATCACTGGTGTAAAACGATAATTATCTTTTAATCTTAACTCTTTAACAAATGAATACCCATCCATTACAGGCATATTGATATCCACCAAAAAAAGTTCATACTCACTGACCAATGATTTTTCTAATGCTTCCATTCCATTTTCAGCTTCACATACATCATAACCCTTCTGTTTCAAGATCTCTCTATGATACTGGCGAACTGTTTTTGAATCATCTACTACTAATACCTTTTTCATCCCATCCTACCTTTAAAATAGTTCCACTATGTCTTCATGTTTATGATCAAATGCATTTCCACTAAATGCATCTTTTTTTGCTTTGGCAACTTCTAAAGAGCCAGAAATATTCTTTTCTAAATCTTCAGCTGATCCTTCATTGATATGCTTACTTATCATTTCAATCAATTCACTAGTAGCACCTAACTGTTGTGTCAATATATCTTGATGTTGTAATGCTACAAAACCCTCTTCTTCAAGCTCAAAATCTGAATCAAAGATCGCTTCACTCAGCTTAGTCATTGACTCTAGATTTAGCTTTGTAACATTAGTTTGAACATCTTTAATATGTTCTAATGCATCCTGTAAAGTTACAAGTACTGTCTGTATCTCACTCATTATGGTAACCTCAATACTCTCTTAATTGCACCTTGTAATTGTGCAGGATTAAAAGGTTTTACAATCCAACCTGTAAGACCAAGTGCTTTACCCTGTTCTTTTAATTCAGGTTTTGTCTCTGTTGTTAACATTAATATTGGTGTCTTTTTTGTTTCATCAAGATGACGTGCTTCTTTTAAAAACTCCAAACCATTCATCTCTGGCATATTAAGATCAGTGATGATAAGATCAGGATTTACAGTTCCCATACCAATTTCATCAAGTGCATCCATTGCTCTTAAATATTGTTTAACCTCTATGGGCATTCCATTTGTTGCAATCTTTGTAGAAGCAAGTGCTGTCTCTGAATCATCTATAAATACTACTGTTGGCATATTTTTTCCTTTATTTTTGATATATAATGTGTTTATTAAATTGTATTGGTTTAAAGACCGTTACAATTCTATTCATATATTCTGCATGACCTAACATGATAAATCCATCTTGATTTAACATATTATAAAAGTTCATAGCAACCTCTTTTTTACTGGCATCATCAAAATAGATGAGCATATTTCTTGAAAATATAACATCAAATTTTCCTAATGCATGCATCTCTTGCTTGTCAAATACATTCGCTTTTGAAAATGAAATTGCTTCTCTTATATCTGGGTCAAGCTCGTTAAAACCCATCTTTTTACTAAAATATTTTCTTTTTATTGCAGGAGATAATGCATGCAGTGATCTATCACTATACAACCCTTTTTTTGCCTTTTGAATAACATTGGAATCGATATCAATACCAAAAATTTCAAAATCTCTCTCATTTACAATTCCATCATCTTCCAAAAGATGAAGCGCTACAGAGTAAGGTTCTTCTCCTGTAGAACATGGAGCACATAAAATCCGAATTGGTTCATTGGCTCTCTTATTTGCATTTATAGTGGGTAATAATTCATTTATCAATATCTCAAATTGATGATTTTCTCTATAAAAATAAGTCTCATTAACTGTTACCGCATTAATTAATTCTTCAAACTCCATGCCTTCTTGATCTTCAAAACGCAGTGTGTAAAAGTACTTTCTAAAAGTATCATATCCTTCACTTTTTGAGCGTTTAGTAACCTGTTTTCTAAGTTTTTCATAGTGCTTAGTTTTTTCAAGATAAATACCACTTTTTCTATAGATGTACTCAGAAAGTTTTTCAAAATTTTCTTGTGAAAAAACCATAATCTATCCCTTAATTGCATTGACTGCAGTATCAACAGCAAATGAAACATAAAACTCATTAGGAAATCGATTCTTTAAAGACTCTAATAAAACAACATCTTCTTCTAAACCAATTTCACCTAGATAATCTACAGCTGTCATGGCAACATTAACATCTGTTTCATCTTCTAAAAGTTCTACCATCATATCTCTGCTTTCAGAAAATGCAACATCACCTAAAACATTGATTGCAAAGATACGAAGATCTCTATCATCACCGATAAGATACTTCACAATATAATATTTAATTGCATTACCATAATCTTGTAAAATAGAAATTGCTTGATTTCTTACATAGGGATTTTCTCTCGTTAAGAGTGTTAAAATTTCATCAATCGGTGCAGTTTCGCCATCAACACCTGATAAGATCATCCCTATAATATCTATGAGTGCATGATCTTCTTCGTGATGTAACATTTCAGCAAGCTTCTGATAGCCTCCCTCATATGAACCCATTTGATTAAGCGCATAACTCTTATCATCAAGTGATTGACTATTATCAAAAAAATCTACTGCATCATTTAAGTTTTCAAACTTATCTTTTTCAATTACTTCAACATGTGTTGCTTTTTTCAGTGCCATGATTTCTACCTATACCTACTAATTTTTTCTAAAATCTTTGAAAAAGGAAGTTTCTCACTTACTCCACCTCGAAGATATGCCTCTTTTGGCATGCCATATACTGTCGCAGTCTCTTCCGATTCTGCTAAAGTATGGGTTCCTGCATTTTTAAGTTCTACCATACCATCAGCCCCATCATCCCCAATTCCAGTCAAAAGAACACCAAGCATGTTTTTTGGCTCAAAAACGTCTAGTGCACTCATAAACATTTCATCTACACTTGGTGTAAAAAAACGCTTTTCATTAGAATCTTCAAGTCTCATCACAATTTTTCCAGAAACTTTTTTTCTAAAATGCAGATGTTTTCCACCTTTTGCAAGATAGACTGTACTTTGCATCAAAGCTTGATTATTTGAAGCTTCGTGCACTTTCAAATTTGAAGAGCGATCTAATCTTTTGGCAAATGACTCTGTAAACTTTTCTGGCATGTGCTGTACTATACATACTGCAAACGGATAATCAGAAGGTAAAGATGCACAAATCTCTTCTAAAAGTCCAGGTCCCCCTGTAGAAGATCCAATTAAAACAACTTTGTTTGCTGGTGTTGTACTCTCTACTTTTTCAGAACTTTCTCTTGTACTCATATCACGTCTTGTTAGAGATCTTTTAGCATCTTGAATTCTTTTTTCAAGTCTTCGTCTTGGAATTCTAGATGCACTTTTGACATAACTCAATATATCATCAGCCGTATTTCTCAAGCCTAAGTTACTTGTCCCTGGTTTTGCAACACAATCAATTGCCCCTAGTTCTAATGCTTCCATTGTAGGTCCAGCATCTTCAGTTGTCAATGAACTTACCATTACAATAGGTGTTGGAGACTCTTTCATGATATGTTTTACAGCAGTAATACCATCCATAACAGGCATATTGATATCCATAGTAATGGCATTGTATTGCACATCCATAGCTTTATCACATGCTACTTGTCCATTTTTTGCATACTCTACATCATAACCATTCTCTTCAAGCAACGATCCAAGCTGTTTTCGTACTAGTGCTGAGTCATCTACTACAAGTATTTTTTTTGCCATACTAAACAGTCTCCTCTACTTCAACTTTTAACTCTTTTTCTAAAAAGAGGTTCTCTATCGCCATCTTTAAGATCATACGTGCTCCACCTTCTAGTAAAATTGTATGTGAAAAGATATTTTCTTTATCATTATTTTCTTTTATTGTGTTTAAAGGAATATTTACAATATCACTCACCGACTCAACAAAAAATCCTGTTTTTGAACCATTAACCATACTGATAAGAATATTTCCTTCTTCAAATGAGTGTTCTTTAAGACCTAATTTTGTCATAAGAGATACCACTGGAATTACTTCTCCTCGAAGATTAATCATCCCTAAAATATACTCTTTTGCGACAGGTATATCTGTAAAACCTTCATATCGAACAATCTCTAAAATATCATCAATATCCATTGCAAACTCTTCTTCTTCAAGTTTAAAGATGACCACTTCATCATAGTTTTCATAATCACGTTGACCTACATCTACCAAATCAAAATTTTCTTCATTTTGCGTATATGCTTGTACCTGAGAAGTAAGATTTTTTAGATGATTAGAGCTTAATATCGTGGTTAAATCTTTATCCTGTTTTGCAATTGCTGATACCTTTTCATCTCTATACTTTACAGAAAACTCTTCAAGCTGCGTATCACAAATTTCAACAATATCTTCAATACTATCTACCATCAACCCAACAAGAGCACCATGAGAATGTACTATTAAAATACGATTTTTATCACTTTTATCTGCTTGTTTTTTAAAATGAAGTCGAAGATCTAAAATAGGAATCACATCTTCACGAAGCGTAATTAAGCCCAAAACCTCTTGTGGACTATTCGCAATAGATATCATCTGTTTTGAATCTACAATTATCTCTCTTACCGTATCAATAAAAATTCCAAACTTTTCATCTTCCATGATAAATACAAGATACTGTTTTGTATTCGTAATTTTTTGATCATTCTCTTGAGATATTTTGCCTATACGTTGTTTTTTATCCACTTTTTGAAGCTTTGTCATAGAAACTGCATTAATTAAAAAGTCTAAACTTATTATCTGTACAACACTATCTTCATACTTCATAAAACCAATCACACCATCATCACTGTTATCTATATATTCAACAGCATCACTCTGTACTTCAATATTTCCAATAACTGCTTCAACCACTAAAGAGATTAACTTATCTCCAAAAAGTAAGATAAGTGATCTTACTTCTGAGGAAGAAATGTCAATTCTATTTTGGGTCAAAAGATGCAAAGCATCATATACTGGTATTATTTGACCTTCCGTAGAGCAAAGTCCCAAAATAGATTTTGGAGCATAAGAGACAGGAGTTAATTCAGGTGTACGATCAATTTTAATCAGTGTATCACTGTTGATCGCATATTCACAACCTTGCAATTTAAAAATGAGTGCCTGTTCCATATCTTTACCTTTATATCAATTATCATCTTTGCTTGGAGCAAAGCCCCTAGTCAAATTTCTACGATACTAAAGCACAATGCTTCGTATCGTCTTTTACTTTGTACTCTTAACCTTGTTGAAGCTCATCAGCTAAAACTGCCAACTCTTCGATACCATCACTCATGTTTGTAATCGTCTCAATAATAAGCTCACTTGCTTTCCTTGACTCTGCCGCATTGGTAGCTGAAAGTTCTATCGCTTTTTGAATCTCTTCAATGCCATTTAACATTGCAGTTAATCCTTCATGATCCATATCATTCATAGTTTTAAGGTTTTGATAACTCTCTACAACTTCTGCAATCATGTTTGTAATCCTATCAATCTCTGAAACTAAACCATCAATAATACTTTTTTCACTATCTTGTGTTTTTAAAAGATTAACCCATTCACTACTTACAGATTCAATTTCACTATTCATACCCTCAATCGTATCATTGATCTTTTCAGTATTTGATTCACTATCTTGTGCAAGATTTCTAATATCAGCACTTACTACTTCAAACCCTTTACCAAAATCACCTGCTCGTGCTGCTTCAATACTTCCGCTAATAGCAAGCATATTTAATTGGATAATGCTATTAGAGATATTTCTTACTGTCTTTTCAACACTTTTTGACTCTTTTTTAATTTTTCCAAGTTCATTATTTGCATCTTCACCTTCAACAATTGACTTTTCAAAATCTGCTTTAATGCCTAAAATTGTAGATTTTGTCTCTGCAAAACTTGCTTTAAGTATGTCAAAATTATTTCTTACAATTGTAATAAGCGCGTTAATATCAGCAGAGGTTTTAATAGCATCATTTGTTCTTTCTTTGGTTTTAATTGCATTTTCATTCGTAGAGGTACTCAGTTGCTCTATATCATTTAATGAGTCCGTTACTTCAGTCATACTCTCTTGAATCGTCTCAACTGATGAACTAAGTGCATCAGCACTCACTGCAATATCTTCAGATGATTTTACGGTATCTGTAGAAAACTTTAACTCTTCAGAAAGCTCAGTAAGCTCTTTGATGTCATCTTCCGTTTGTGCTAACGATGAAGCTTGAATTTCAATAGCGTTAAATGTTTTTTCAACTTCGATCGCAATTTTTGAAGAAGCTGAGGCAATATCTTCACTTGCCTTTTTACTAAATTCAGCAGAAGATAAAAGTGTATGTGTAAATGTATTAGCATTTCTAGCCGCTTCTACAGAATAGTCAGCAATTTTAGTTAACTCTTCAAGTGTTAATGAGAGTCTTCTTCCATTAATTCCTGTTTTTTCAATGATGTCAGTTGTCCCTGTGATACTTTTAATAATTTGATCAATACTCACTTGGATATTACCTACTAAATCATCGATAAACTGTGCATTTTTTTCACTATTTCCAGCCAATGCTCTTGTCTCACTAGCAACTACGGCAAAGCCTTTACCATGCTCTTTTGCACGACTTGCTTCTATCGCAGCATTAAGTGCTAAAAGATTTGTTTGATCTGCAATTTTAGCGATAAACCCAACTGCTTCACCAATATTTTGTGAACTCACTTTAAGCTCTTCTGATTTTTTAGAGGAATCTTTTGCAACATCTACAGATATCACCATTTTGTTTACTGTAGAATTTACCTGATCTACTGATGATGTGATCATATTCCCCGTATTTAATGTCGTAGTAATCGCTTTATCAATCGTTCCAGACATCTTTTGTAAATTTTTATATCTATGATGTACACCGTCAAGAACTTGTTCACTTGCTCCACTATTCTCTTCAGCAGCTGTTGCAATTTGATCCATTGAACTTTTAAGTTCTTCTACCGCACTTACACTCTCTTGTGCATTGTCTAAAAGTACATTAGCGATATCAGCAATGCCTTCACTTGTCTGCTGTTGTTTTACCAATGTTCTAGTTTTTCTTGTTTTTGATGCTTTTGGTGCAGAGGATGCTGATTTATCAAAACTTGTTCTATTTTTTACTAATGCCATAATCTTTTTCCTTTTACTTCAATGTCTTATATAGTTCGTCATATTTTTTGACGTCATCACGAGATGGTTTTGTACGAATAGAAACATACTTGATCTTTCCATTTTTATCTACATCTTTTAATACTGTTGCATATACCCAATAGTAACCGCCACCTTTTCGTGCATTTTTAACAAATCCAGTCCAAAAACCTTTTGTTTGTACATCATCCCATAAACCTTTAAAAGCGACACGAGGCATCTCCGGATGTCTTACCACATTATGAGGTTGGCCTATAAGCTCTTTGGCTGTATAGTTGGCTACACTTAAAAAAGATTCACTCGCATAAGTTACGATCCCTTTTTCATCTGTTTCTGAAAGCAGATACAGATCACTATATAACACTTCTCCATCATCTAAATAGGTTAAACCATCTCGTACTTGTTCTTCTACCATGTAGTTCTCCTTCGTTGTATTAAGAGTACTATCGGAATTTTTAAAAATAGTTTTAATAATTTTATAGTGCATATTTTGCAAAACTTGTGTACAATCATCCTTATGAAATATCTTATCTATCTATTACCTATTTTTATACTTCAAGGCTGTCTCTATTTTAATGATCGTGGGGTCTCAGGGCATCTGTACGATAATTGTCACAGTTATTATGATGCAAATGGGAACTTTATTGAAAAATGTGATGACAATATTATTGACTATGATGAAGCACAAGAAGGTGTAGGTGCTATCAAAGATGAAATCACTAACGCAATCATCTCTCCAATAAGTACAACAGGTCAAAACTCAACAAGCAATCAAGATGGTATAGATATTAATGAACTCTCTAACGAAGATCAAAGTAAGTTATTAGATCATAATCCAGAACTTATAAAGGAAGAAATTGAACTTATCGAATCTCATTGCAAGTAGAGAAAAATGGCTTACATGGAAAAATATTGCACCTTTGAGAACACAATTAAAAGCACTTCCAGAAGTTTCTGTTACATATAATATTGACGATACTATCTCTATTTTAACTGATATAGATGAATCTTTACAAAAACAGATTAATGATTTTACTTATGCACTTCGTCCATGGAGAAAAGGACCTTTTCAACTTTTTGATACTTTTATAGATAGTGAATGGCAAAGTTTTATCAAATACAATCTTCTAGAGCCCTATTTTAATTTAGAGGGAAAAAAAGTTGCAGATATTGGCTGTAACAATGGCTATTATATGTTTAGAATGTTAAAACAAAATCCAAAAAAAATTGTTGGTTTTGACCCTTCACCTCACTATAAAACCCAATTTGACTTTATCAATCACTTTATAAAAAGTGATATCACTTTTGAAATGTTAGGTGTAGAACATTTAGATATCTATAATGAAAAATTTAATGTTATCTTCTGCCTTGGTGTTTTATATCATAGAAGTGATCCTGTTAATACACTTAAATCTTTAAAAAAAGGTTTAGAAAAAGAGGGTGTGCTCTATCTTGATACCTTTATGATTGATGGAGAAGAAGATATGGCACTAACACCTAAAAAAACATACTCTAAAATTCCAAATATCTACTTCGTACCAACCATACCAGCACTTAAAATCTGGTGTTATCGTGCTGGCTTCAAAACGGTAGAAGTCCTTGAAATAAAAGAAACACTTCTTAATGAACAAAGAGCAACAAAGTGGATTGAGGGTGAAAGTTTAGGTGATTTTCTAGATTCCAATAACCCAAAAGTAACAGTTGAGGGATATCCTGCACCAAAAAGAGTTTATATCAAAGCTTCACTATAAAATATTATACAAATTTTCCGATTTAATAGTAACTTAGTTTCATAGCTTACACTTAGCCAAAGAATTAAGTTAATATATAAATTAGGTGGGAATTTAATGAGCGAAGTTTTAGAAGTAAAAAAAGATAATTTTACCTTAACAAGTGAGCTTCACACACATAAAAATATACATACAAATCATTCATACAAACTCTTAGAATTATCAAAAGATTATGCCAAAATATCAATCAACTCTCAAAAATCTGAAACTGTAGACAAAAAAAATATTATCTATGATGGTTCTATTTTTTCTGCCGCAAACTTTTGTGCTATGGCTGCTGTAAATGAAGAGGATACATTTCTTATATCCGCAAATATAGACTTTTTAAATCAAGTTAATACAGAAGATGAAGACGTAATTTTTGAAGCCCACGCAAAATCTAATATTTCTGGTAAAAAACAGATTAAAATTCAAGGAAAAGTCAATGGTATCACTGTCTTTTTAGGAGACTTTGTTGCAATGAAGCTTGACAACAAAAGTCTCATAAAATCATCATAAAATTATAAAATAGAGCGAATTTGTACTGCAAAATAAAGTATAAATAGGTTTAGAACAAAAATACCCAAAGAAGTTCCACGAGATATAATTTTTTCAAGCTGTGTACGCTCACGACCATGTGCCTTAAGTGATATATACATATGAACTACTGTTGCAAAAATAATCAATCCCACCAAAGCAATCTTTGTATAGAGAAATTGAGTAAGCTCTACATTTGGACCTTTCCATAAATTATGTAATCCATACTCCATATATAAATAAGTACCTGAAATTAATAAAATCGCAAGTACCACTGACTCAAAATAGCCATAAATTGGCCCCATATGATGGTATACCACTCTCATAGCTTCTTTATCACGCATAAAAATTCCAAGTGCAAACAAAAGCATTGCCCCACCAACCCATGAAGCTGCCGCTAAGATATGGATATAAAGTATAATTTCTGGCATTTTTTCTCCTTACGCCGTAACTTCATAAAGCTCTTTAAATAAAAAAGCTTCAATAACATCATCTATATCTCTTTGAATAGGTGCCTCTAATACAGGAATTGACTCCTCCATAAATGGCCAGATATAATCATTTTTATCTGCTACAACAACCACATCAATCCACTGTGTATAATCATTTCTATCTTCAAAATACTCAATCTTTTGAACTCTTCCCTCTTGTAGATCAAAAAAACCCCATATCACAACTTTGTCTAAATTAACAAGTTTTCCATTTTCCTCTTTTTTTGCCGATAATGGCATCAAAATAATCATTTCTCCCCTTTTTTACTACTGTTTTCTATATGTATTGTCTGTGTTGGAAATGCCATCTCTAAATCATTGGCTTCCAAAATTTCCCAAATTTTCATCATTACATCTTCTTTAACCTCTAACCAGGTAGACCAGTTTGTTGTTTTTGAAAATGCATATACCATAATATTTATCGATGAATCTCCAAAAGTATCTACATGTACTAAAAGTGTAGATTTTACCCCTAAAAGATCACTACTCTCTATAAGTGATGCACGTCTTCCAACCATGCCAACCTTAGTCTCAGTTGCAATGTCAGGATGGGCTATCAACATTTCTCTGATCTCATCAACTGCTTTTAAAAGATTTTCTCTTTGTGCACTATAAGAAATTCCTATATTCATCTTGATACGTCGTCCGACTTTTCGTCTATTCCAGTTTTTCACTGATTCATTAGCAAGTTTTGAGTTTGGTACAGAGATCAAGGCATTGTCAAAAGTTCTAATTTTAGTACTGATAAACCCTAGTTCTATTACAGTCCCTTCAACCCCAGAAACTTTAATCCAATCTCCTTGTGAAAATGATTCATCAAATATAATTTTTAAAGATCCAAAAAAGTTTGAAATCGTATCTTTTGATGCCATAGCGATCACCAAACCACCTAACCCTAGAGAAGCTAAAAATCCTGTGATATCAACGTCTAGCTCTCTTAAAAAAAGTAAAAAAGCGATGATAAGAATAATAACTTTCATAATTTGCTTGATAAGATTTACCAGTTCTTTACGAAATGCTTTATTTCTCTTTTTATAACTCCCTATAAAATAAAGATCAAAGACAATATCTGTAAATACAATAAAAAATCGTGCAAAACCTATGATATACGCAACATAAAGTACCACCTCTACGATACGATTTGGTTCTGAAGGATAAAAAAGGATATCCATAGCCAAGTTGATACCAAAGACTTTTACCAAAAATGCCATCGGTTTTTTGAGTGGCTCAAAATCATCAACTTCCACATCATCATGAATATCTGGAGTTTCAGGAAACACTTTTTTGAGTGCTGGAAAAATCATCTGTCCAACATCTTTGAGAATATAAGAGAGTAAAATTACCAAAAGAAAGAGTGATAGTCGTCCAACATCCGTATAAATCATATTGAGGTAGTGATTTAAAATATCAAAAACAGGAATACTATTAATTTTCTCTATCACTCCACTAAGCTCAAGAGATTGCACCATTGAAGTATTTGAATCTTCTCCAATTTCTAAAATTGCCTCTATAAGTTCTGCACCTTTAGAGCTATTTACATCTTCTGCAAATAGCGTTAATACACTAAAAAGAAATACAAAAAAGAGTTTATACACGATCTTTGATCTCTTTTTTTAGTGCTTTTTTATCAATCTCTCCATAATAGAGTGGAATTGATTTTTTATAAACAATGAGTGATGGAATCATATAATTTGCCAAATGTTTTTTAAGTTCAAATATAATCTCATTTTTACTAATCTCACTTGGAGCACTATAAACTAGAACAATCTCTTCTTCTATCTTCTCATTTTCGATAGAGAAAACTGCACATGAGATAACACCTGGGATATTTTCAAGTACTACACTTTCTATTTCAATAGGACTCACACGATAACCACTGGTCTTGATCATATCATCAGATCGTGATACAAAATAGAGATAATCTTCTTCATCTCTATAAACATAATCCCCACTTGCAACAACGATCTCATCTGTAAATGCACCTTCTAAATCAATCACTTTTTTCAAAATATCAATACTCTTAAAACGAATATCCGTATCTTCTTTTGAGTTCCAATATCCTTTGTAGATACACGCTCCTCTATGAATCAACTCTCCAACTTCTCGTGGTTTACAATCTTCTCCATTTTCATTGATCACATACAAGTCCACATCAGGAATCGATTTTCCGATAGAGTCAGGACGGATTTTGATCTGTTTTGGATCTAAAAATGCAGAACGAAACGCTTCACTAAGTCCATGCATCGAGAAAAACTCTGCATTGGGAAAGTATTTATCACAATTGTCTCTCATCTCTGAAGTCAATTTACCACCAGAAGAGGTGATAATACGTACATTTGAAAGTTGTTCAGGAGTTGGCAGACGATGAGGATCTTCATCAAACATTTGAGTGATATGAATTGGCATCAAAGGAAGTACCGTAACACCATCTTGTATCAAGTGTGTAAAAAAATCATTTGGAAGTACCATCTTGTGAATCGCTAAGGGAATTCTTCTATAAAGTGCACAAAAAATTTGGTTCAACCCATAATCAACATTAAAAGATAATAACCCAGAGATCACATCATCATCTTTAAGATCAAGATAACTTGAAACCACTCTCGCCCCATCGATAAGATTTCGATGTGATATCACAATCCCTTTTGGAAATCCGGTAGCACCAAAACTATAAGTGATCACCGCATTGTCATGCCCTTTTATAGCACAAACTCTTTGTGCCGCATAGTATTTATAAAGTTCTTCAAATGAGACACCTTCCGAATTTATTGATTCGAAAGTAATCATTTGCCCCTCAAATGACGTATTGCTAAGACTCTCAACTTTAGTACTATCGGTGATAATACACTCGATATTGCAATCATTGATGATATGATTTACCTGTTCAGGTTTTAAAAACCTTGTAATAGGCACAATCACAAAGTCCGTAGACAAAATCGCTAAAATAGCGATCACTTGTTCTATCCCTTTGTTTGAATAGATACCGATACGACTCCCTTTTGGAAGATTTAAAGTATCAAAATAGTTCGCAATTTGATTTACTTTGACAAACAACTGCTCAAATGTAATGGTTTTTTCTCTCTGTTTTAAGGCCACTTTTTCTGGTGCAATCTCTTTGGCAATTTCCAAAAGGTTTCTTATACTGTTGACAGACATATCTACTCCTTTATACCTATAGTCCAAATTTCATAATTACTATCTATTATAATCGTCGGTATCTGATTAAAACCTAAGATTTTTTTATAAAAGAAGTGTAATATCTGTTCCACATCTTCAAAACTTAACACTTTTGTAATACCACCAGTGAAAACGATACTATTTAACCTCTCAACATCAAGTGTGATGTAACCATCATGCTGTGAAGAGACCTTATACAGAACTAAAAAGATCGATAACTGCATCAATACTTTTGTTGCAAATTCACTCTTCTCTTCTAAAATATTTTCAGTTACATTTAAAAAGTTTAATAACTCATAAACAAATTCATTATTTTTAGCGGCAAATACAAGTGAATCTCTTGATTTGTAAACACCCAACTTTTTTAAAACCAATCTATCATAACCACTCTCTTGTACGATATTGTCACGTACCAGATCCGTACTATAATGAATATCAGTCGTAGCACCACCAATATCGATCAAGATAAATGGATCTACCACATCAAACTTTTGATGCAGATACTCTAATGAACTATTGACGATATAAGGTGTTGAAAAAATTTGATTTGCTGTGATATGGTAAAGCTCTTTGATATCCTCTTTTCCGATAATATCTGCTTGGTAAAGGTTCGTAAGATAGTGTTTCAAACCCTCTTCTTCAACATGAAGCTTATTGTTTATAATGTTATCTAGTATCGTAATATTTTCAATATTTTTTGTCATAAATGGGACATCTGCTTCGCTACCAACATAGACAATATTTGAGTACTGAATACGATTGAGATAATTTAAAAGATTTTCATCAAAAATACCACTCACACTATTGATACCACCGACAACAATCACTACATCAATGAGTTCAGTCGGCACTGCATACTCTTTAATGTTTGCATATAAAATAGTATCTATGATATTGATCCCTGAATTATAAGCGATGTTGGTTGCAAACTTTAAACTAAATGAGTTTGTGATACCAATGATAAGCGTACTTAAACCACCATTTGCAGAGGAACATACATGAATATCCTCTTTTTCATACCCACCGATAATCTCTCCACACTTCTCTTTGAGATCATCTTCAATACGTCTGTCAAAATTTCTAAAAAATTGATCAATTTTTCCATCTTGACTTGTTTTAAAATAGGTACTTCCTACGTCAATTAACAATTTACTCATAACATAATCCCTATACCTTTGATGATTTCATCCACCAAAGCAGTCTCTTTTCCAATGTTTAATTTTGACCGCTCGTAAGCAAAACTTTTATCAGAAAGTGGTAAGTTTCCTTTGTCATAAATTCTAATATTGCTGTTTTTATCTCTTACGGTGATGACTTCATTATTGTTAATGATATGTGGAGAGAAAGGAATTTCGATATGCCCTTTTTTGATCGCATTGAACACTTTTCGCCATAAGGTATCAGCTGAGTCATTGAAAACCGCTTCAAGGATCTCTTCTACCTCATTGGTAAGGTTTTCCTCTTCCTCTTCATCGTTGATCTTTGGAAGTCCTTTTAACATGTTGAGTGTGTATTTGACATTCGATACAGCCATGGCATTTGACTCTTTGGTAGGAATTCCATGTGCTTCATCTCGCGTTTTTGTGATAATTTTATTGGCTCCAACCATCGCAGCGATGACTGTAGAAGTGTTGATCAAAGAGTCGGAGTGCTCTTTATTTCTTGGAAATGCACCCATCCATTGGTGATAGACAAGATTTATCGTTGCATCTTCATGTCCAAACTTATCAGCATACTTTCGCGCTAGTTTTTTAAGGACATTTGAGCTTACAACATCTTGGATCATTGAACCTGTTTGAGAAAAACTGACTGAAAAGGATTTTACACCCTCTTCCATAGACAGAAGCATCTCTAGTATCTGAATCACTAACACAATCACAGGAGGTTGCAGTGTAGCCGAAAGTGGTCCAAATGATTCACGATTGATCGGTTCATTTAAAGTAGAGTATTTTGCACACACTTTTTCAACATACTTCCAATACAAAAATGCTTTATCCAGAGGAAAGTTTTTAGAGTATGGGAGCAGATATGTAATCGGCCCACCCTCAATTTCAAAAATCCCAGAAGCCAAAGCGATCTCAATCAAAAGTCTTGCATCAGGTGTTCCATGACGTAGTGAAATTGGTGTATTAAAATGTGTAATCATCTTTCGTGTACTACGATAGCCATGGTTTACTAGTGGATAACCATTTAACATATCCACATCATTTTCTTCAGAAAGTTTGAGCATCTTTTTTGCAGAGGCATAATCATTCAGACGTGTGTTTGAGTCTATGGTCAAAGGGAGCACATCTACATCAGCTTTTTTAAACTCTTCATAGAGCTTAAAAACCTTATCGTAGGTAGGAAAACCACCACGGGGCTGGACTAAGATAGAATCTGAATTTTTAAATTTATGGGAGATAAAAAGTTCTTTATTTGCCCCTTTTATAAACGCTTCTACCTCATCAAAATCAAAATTGTCAACATACTCACTACCAAGTATCGCTTCACGTTCACGTTGAAGTAAGCTCATGAGCGATCCTTCATATAAACTTCAAGCGCATCAAGCCCAATACCAAGATCAATTTGGTGAAAAACCAAGTCAAACCCATAAGCTTGATACTTTGGTACAATTGTCTCAGGATCTACTTCCCCAACAGCCAAGTTTCCACCAATCATAAAAACAACATCTTTAAGATTGTACTTACTTTTCAAAATCGGCAAATCCCGACTCCACCCCTCAGCTTCACCATTGAGTGATGAGATCAAAAGCACATCTGCGTCTGTCTCAATCACCGCATCAATAAACTCTTCTAAATAGGTATTTACCCCTAAATTAAAGACTTCAAAGCCTCTCTCTTTCAAAGAGATATCAATCAATCTATTTGCAACCACATGGACATCATTGCCCACTACTCCAGTAACGACTTTCATCTAACAACCTACCCCTTTATAGTGGCAAGATTTTATCTGATATTGGGTTAAAGGTTTATTTTAGGAGTTCTCTAATAAATAAGACAATTTGTTTTTAAGACTTCTATACCTAATAACAAAAGCACTTTAGCAGCTATAAAAATATTTCATTTCAAAAGAAAA
>JADGDK010000039.1:0-19999 GCA_016744895.1 Campylobacterales bacterium
GTATAAATAAATTCTACTAATTCTTGGTGCTTACGGTAAATGACTTTAAGATTTGTTGATAATACAACCTCTTTACTCTTAAGCATCCCTCCTATATCTTCATTTTTATGTTTTGTAACAAATTCAAATACAAAAAGTACTATAAAAAGTGATATAAAGAGAAAAAGATACTTAGTTTTGGGCATAAACTCTTTTCTCTGCCAATACCTCTTGTATCTTTT
Organism: Campylobacterales bacterium; assembly: GCA_016744895.1. Taxonomy (GTDB): domain Bacteria; phylum Campylobacterota; class Campylobacteria; order Campylobacterales; family QNZT01; genus SZUA-1433. The sequence continues at coordinate 222 of JADGDK010000039.1, forward strand.
CATCCAACTCATTTAAAGACTTAAAGGGCTTCATAACATAATGTTTTGCTCCACTTCTGTGAGATTCCAATACCTTATCAAGTGTGGAGTAAGCTGTCATCATGATTACATCAATATCAGAATTTTTTTCTTTTAGTTTCTTAAGTAAGTCCAAACCATTCATCTGAGGCATCATAATATCACTCAACACTACATCATAAGAGCTATCTATATTTTTTAATGCTGTAACAGGGTTTGAAAATGTTGTTACAGAATATTTACCTTCTCTTGTTAAAAATCGACTTATTACGGATAAAATCTCATTTTCATCATCAACTACCGCTATTTTATATATTTCGTTACTCATTTTTTTTCCTTAAAAATAAATCTTTATGAGCTTTACTCATTGTAAATTGTGACTTTTGCTCTACCATTTCATCAAGTATTGTAAATACATCTTTACTTGCTCTCTCGATATCATCTACCATTTTTTCTATTGTCTCTTTAGCACAACTTGCTTTATCCCCTGTACACTCTAATGCAAGTCTATTAGCTTGGGTATGAACTATTGAATGAGGGACTTCTAATTTTTTATACGAGGCAGTTGAGGAATACTCATCTTTACCTTTCCCTCGTTCATACCAATCACCAAGACGACAATCATGATGTGATACCTCCTTAAAGTTATTCTTTTCACCAAAGAGCATGGCATAGACATTATGTTTATAAATAACATGATCTATTTTTGCTAAAGAGGTAAAAATCTTATCACTAATATATCCTACTTCATAGACAGATCTTGAAGCATTTTTTTCAAAATTGGTAATTTTTTCATAAAGTAAATCGATATTTTCTTTTGTGGCAATAACTTTTTTACTAATAGATTCAGTATTTTGTTCCGTTTGTGAACTCTCTTGTTGCATTGATTTAACGACAATTGATATCTCTTTGGTCGCTTTTTGTGTCTTTTCTGCCAAACTTCGCACTTCATCAGCAACTACTGCAAATCCACGACCATGCTCACCTGCACGTGCAGCCTCAATCGCTGCATTTAAAGCTAAAAGATTTGTTTGATCAGCAATATCTTCAATAAGATTTATAACAGTTGATATCTCATTACTACGATCTAAAAGGATTCTTGCACTTTCTACAGCATCACCCATATGAACACTGAGACTATCCATTTCATTAGAAGCACTATTAGCTAATTCTAATCCCTCAGATGATTCATGTGAAATATTTTCTGAACCCTTTTGCATAATCCCTAAATCATCAAGCATTGCTGAAAAAGTTCCTTGTGTCTCTGTCAAAGCATGTGTTATAGAATCTTGATGCTTTGTCATAATCGTACTATCTTTGGCATTACGTATATCAGTTTTAATAATACTATATATAGTATGCCCATCCTCTAAAGATTTACTCATAACACTACCACTACAACCTGCAACAGAGATACTCTCTTTATTAGTAGAAAGAACAGATAAAAGAATGTTAATATCTTTAATCTCTTGTTCAGCTCTTTGATTTTTGTAAACAAGCTGATGATTTTTATCAACAATTAATATCATCTCTTCTTGTGAAAAAGCTAATGCACTTTTATAAAAAGTAAGTTCTCTTTCTAAATACTCGATTCTTTCAATATCTGCATCATTTGAAACGCTTTCTCTATTTTTTGCAAAAAACATATATATTCCTTGAAGTTTGTAATCGTTATTTATATATCGTCATTTTTTTCTTTTTTTAAACAAAAAATACTAAAATAAAACAAAAGGATTGCATTGTGAAAATAAAACTTATAAACACATTTTTAATTTCTATCTTTTTTTTTCTAGGTTGTGGTTCTGATAGAGAAAACAATTATACAAAGGTGGATAATAAAGGTATAGTAATTAAACCCTATTTTTCACTCACTAATAGTAGTTATAAGAAAGGTGGTGGAGTTGATGATTTAATCATACAAGAGATAAATCAAGCAAAAAAAAGTATAAGACTAGCAATTTACGGCTTCTCAAATGACCGCATAAGAGATGCAGTTTTAGAAGCTTATAAAAGGGGTCTTGATACCATTGTTATAACTGATGATAGTCAAATAAACAGTGAAAATATAAGCATGTTAAAAGAAGCTGGTATAGATCTAGTGAATGATGAAGATCCTTATGCATTAATGCATCATAAATTTCTTATAATTGATGAAAGCATCGTTTGGAGTGGATCGGCAAATTATAGTTATTATGCTTTTTACAAAAACAATGAAAACCTAGTAAAAATTACAAGCTCTAAAATTGCAAAAGTCTATCTCAATGAATTTAACGAGCTTTATCAACACAAAAACTACGAAGGGGCATATTTAAGTGACAATTTAGAGATTTACTTTTCGCCAGAAGATGATTTTGAACAAAGACTTTTACAACTTATTGAAAATGCAAAAGAATCAATAGACTTTTTAGCATTTGCTTTTACAAATGATAAAATCGCAAAGGCATTAAAAGAAAAATTTGATGAAGGTCTGACCATACGTGGAGTTTTTGATAAAGAGCAAAATGATGGTTTTTTAAAAAAATACTCAAAGTATAATACACTTTTAGCACACAAAATAGACGTCAAACTTGACGGTAATTCTCAAACCATGCACAACAAAATTTTTATCATTGATAAGAAAACTGTTGTCACAGGTTCATATAATTTTACAGTTAAAGCAAATGAAGAAAATAGTGAAAATTCTATTATTGTACATAACAGGGAATTTGCATCAAGATATAAAGATGAATTTGAAGAAATCTTTGCATTAGCCTATTAAGCCAAAGCAAGCTCTTTTTCTTCGATAAGCTCAGGTTTTGGCTCACCTAGATAATATCCTTGAGAAAAGTTAATACCCAAATTTTGAACCTCTTCATACACTTCTTTACAATGTACAAACTCTCCAACTGTTTGAAGTCCCAACTCTTTTGCAAACTTCACAATTGATTTCACTATAATTTTTGCATCAGGATCTTTATGAAGATTTTTGATCAAAGAGCCATCAATTTTAAGATAATCAGCATTGAGCTTCAACACATGTAAAAAGTTGGAATACCCGCTTCCAAAGTCATCTATAGAAATTTTACTTCCTTGTATTGATACCAGTGTAGTAAATTTTGTAATTGCATCAATATCTTCAATACTTTCAGATTCTAATATCTCAAATGTCACCTGTTTAGAAACATCGTATCTTTGTAGTGTATCCATTGTATACTCAACAAGTTGTTCATCCAATATATCATCTATCTCAAGATTTAATGAAAAATTATAGGAAGTATCTTGAAATGTTTTACAACTTTTACCAATCATAATTCTTGCAATCTGTTTATAGAGTTTTGCCTTTTTAGCAATATCCAGGAAGAAATAAGGAGAAAGAACCTTACCATCTTCTTCAATAAGCCTTACAAGTGATTCATAACTTTTGATCTCTCCAGTTTTATTGTCATAAAGAGGTTGAAAATAGGGAACAATCCGATCATCCTTAATAGCATTTTTAATTTTTTTAATCATTTGGATATTATTATCAATCGTTTTTTCAATCTCATAACTACTATGGTAAATAACAACAGGCTGTTTGGTTTTTTCTGCTTCACCAAGAGCAATATCAGCTTTTTGAAGAAGAGGTCTATCCTCAATACTTGCCCCTATCGTAAAAGTAACATGTATTTCATTTTCACCAATCAAAAATACATTTTTATTAAGAATATTAGTAAGTTCATTCAATATTGCAAAAAATATCACTTGACTCTCAGACTTTTCATTATAAAGTGCAAACTCATTTCCAGGCAATTTAAAAAGTTTATAATCGGAGTGATGAAAAATTTCCAATATTTTATCTTTAGCATGCATTAAAAGGCTATCCCCCATCTCATATCCATAAAAATCATTAATTTCTTTATAATTATCAAGACATAGTATTGCTAGAGTCCCCTCTTCATTACTTTTGTTCAAAGCAGTAATCAATGCCAATCTATTTGGCAACTTTGTAATTGGTTCTATAAAAAGTTGTTTTTCTAAAGCTTTTGTTTTTTCTTCCACTTTATCTTCTAATGTATCATTGAGATTTTGTAAGTTTGTCGAATACTCAAGTACTTTTTTATGAGAAGTATTAAACGCATTTGAAATTAATCCAATCTCATTTTTTTCTTCCATGTAAGGAACATCTATATCAATTTCAGGAGAATAATCTCTAAGTATACTTGCCAAATTTTTCAAAGGCTTTAATAGTTTTTTAATATATGTGTTGAGGGCTAGAAAAACAAATATAATAGCTACTAATGCAAATGTCATAAGCATTAAATATTTATGGGCTAATGCTTCGTACTGTTTAGTTGAATAAAGAACTTCCAACTCCCCAACTACAACATTACTGTTTGGTTTATAAATTGGGGCAGATACTTTAATCCCCTCTGTAACATTTTTCTTTGACTTGACTAAAAGAAGGTTCTTACCATTAAAGACATTGACTTTTAATACACTCTCATTTTTTAAAATCTGTTCTGACAAACTCGCTAATTTATCATCCATACCAAGATATAATTGCATCGCCATTTGAGGTGCATAATTTTGAACAATTAAATCTGCTTTTTCCCCTTCAAGTTGATAAAAAGTTTTTTTGTTTAAAAGACTTATACCACCATGAATAAAGATATTAAGGACTAAGAAAACTGTTGCCATGATAAAAACAATTTTTCTAGAGAGTGAATTTTGAATATTAATCATTTAAAAACCTTACAACTTGATAAAAAATATCTACAAAATTAATTCCATATAATTTATGTGCTTTTTTATTAAGATATATTATTGATTCATTTTGCACTACCAATGAAAGTAAAGCACCCTCTTTAAAATATAATGGGTCATAAACAAAGGTAGGTACTTTTCTTTTTTGCGCAATCGCAGTTACCAACTTTATACTTTTAGAGGAGCCTTGCAAAATATAATAAGCGGTTGCTAAATCATGTTTTGTTATTTTATTAAATTGTTTAGTAACTATCCTAAATTTATAATCTTCCAACATATTTCCAAATTTATCTTCCATCATCTTTTTGATTTGCATTGATTTTATTTTATCACTAGGATGATGTAAAATACAAAAAACAATTTCATTATCTATAGTTTTTTGAGAAATATCTTGATCTAATAAAATAAGTTTTGGAAAAATATTTGCTTGTGCTTCAAGCAACAACTTATCATATTCATATCCAAAAAGTATCAGTTGAGTTAGTATGAGTAAAAAATATAGTTTTTTCATAATTAAAACTCTTTCGAGAAGCTTAATACAAAACTTCTTCCTGGTCTTGGATAGTCTTCTTCATAGGTGTATGGTTTTGACATATAGGAAATATCTTTATCTAATATATTTTTTATACCTAAATTTACTCTATATTTATCTGTAAGATTATAAAAGCTCAGTGCCGTGTCAAACACTGTTGCCCCGTGAATATCAGCTCTATTATCATAACTCACTCTATCTTTTTTACCAACATACTTTACAATAGTTGATAAAGAAAGATTTTCTTGAAAATTATAAATATAATAACCTTTAAGTAGAAGGTTTGATACTCTACTTAAAGTCTGATCATAGCTATTTTCACCATTTACATAAGTCATATTAAAATAAATACTATCTTTGGGAGTAACTCTTCCTTTATACTCAACCTCAACACCATAAAGATGATTATCTTTATCACTATTTATATATTGATTATTTTTAGTAATATTATGTATCTGATTTTGATTGATAAGATAAAAAAGTGTTGTTTGAACAAAACTGTCATGAGAAAAGTGTTTGATATAAGCACCTTCAAATGTATGAATACGTTCCGCTTTAAGATTTTCATTTCCAACGCGTGCTCGGTTGTTTAATGTATATAACTCCTGCCACGAAGGTGTTCTATGTGAGGAAGCATACATCATCTTAAAAATATTATTTTTTTGTGTATGATAAACTAAGGATAATTTTGGATTTATTTGAGCATTAATATGCGTATTATTTTCATAACTTATACTTGACAATAACTGCAAGGCATCACTATAATCATACTTATCCGCTAATGTAAAAATATAAGTTTCTCTTGAAGCCTCTTTATCAAAAAATGGAAGCGTATCTGTATAATCTATAACCCCTACACCAGAATCTCGATTGGTAATTTTAGAAACTACTTTTTCTGTATCTACTTTGGAGAGATAATAACCAAATTGTATTTTATGCTGATCTATCCCATTATATGATGCATCAACTCCATGATATATACTTCTTTGTTTAGCTTCATGCTCACCATACATGCCATTAGGAAATATAACAGTTTGTTTGGGGTCACTTATTTTTGGGAGCTCAACATCTTCATTCACTAAATGTTGTTGACTCTCAATACCATCATACTTTATACCTACTTTTGTAACAACTTGCAGTGATGAAAAATCTTTTTTGTATTGAATCTGCGCATAATGATTTGGAAACTCTAAATAATCATCCTTTTGAGGAACCATATAATTGAACCCAAATGATGCACCTTGTTTATATTGGTAAATTCTGCCTTTAAAAGAGAGATCTTTATACTGCATACTTAAACCCAAAGAATAATTTTCAAGCCATAATGGGACATCACCTGAATCTGATAATGCACTATTATCTAAAGTATACCATGGTGTAGAAATATTAAAAATACCTGATTTTAAGGCATCACTATTTGTATAAACTTTTTTATCATGTTCTTGATAATAAAAATCACTAAATAATGAGAAATCACCTTCTTTATAACCTTTTCTAAAACCACCTGAAAGTAACTTATTTGAACCTACTTTAGCAAATACCAAACCATCTTCATTGATATCCTCAGCATAAGTTATTACATTTATTGATCCCGCATAAGAAGCTATCTCATGACTTTCACTTCCTGGACCTCTAATCACTTCTACTCTTTTAATAAGTTCTACGGGCATATCCAAATACTCTGAATATCCATCAAAATAGACATTATTTACTAAAACACCATCTATCAATAGTTTTGACTGCCCAAATGCTATAGGATTAGATCCCCTAAATGTTGCCGATTTATAATTTAAATTATCAGAAGATAAATCAATACCTGGAATAATCCCTAAGGCATCTTCAAGCGTAACAAAGCCTAGCTTCATCATTGTTTCACCATCCATAACAGAGATAATATAGGGTTGATAGTGCTCATTTGTTTTCGTTTGTGTTGCTGTTTTTTCATAGGTCTGTAACTCATCATCTATAGATTTGAGTAAATGGCTATAATCACTTTGTGCGGATAAAAGCGAGGATACAACAAAAAGAAGGAAAAAATTTATAAAAACCTTGTTAATAGAGAACATCCATGCCTACCTTAAAAAATTACTTACAAGGTAGATCGACAATAATTAAATATTTTTAAATTTTACAGCTTTAAAAGCCGAGAATTATCTTTTATTAACTCTTTTGTTCTTAAAAGGCATGGATATCGAAATCCATAATATTCTGCACCTTCACCAATAATTTGATAGTTTATTTTTAATATATGCAAAAGTCTTAAAAAGTTCATTTCTAAAGAGCCATATATGTAATCAATTTGATATAACTTGATATATACATAGATAAGATCAATAAAACTATCTATAATATTTTTTGTATTTTTCATCCCCCGAACTTCTTTAGAGATAAAAATTCGAGAAATTTCTGCGAGTTTATTTCTATTTGATTCTATTTCTTTCTCTAATTTAAAATCTAAATAATTTTCAGTAGGATAACCTATGGGCGAGTTAACAATAAATCTAGTAGCTGCACAAATTTTTCCAGTATCATCTAAGGCAACAAAATGTATCGAATATTTATCATAAACATCAACATCTATTTTTTCTCTATTTTCTTTATAACCTTTAAACGATTCCAATGCAATTCCATATCTGAAATGGAACATCTCTTCCATAAGCTTAGGATTATCAACTACTTTAAATGTAAACATAAATATTAAACCTTTATAAATATGAAATATATTTAATATTATATGTTATTTATCTAAAATATTTGATTATAATCCTGGAGCTTTCCACATAGACTCTGTTACCCCTTGATCTACAAGTGCAAGTTGGGCAGTATATGCTATTTTCCATTTTTTTCTTATCTCTTTATATATCTCATGGTTTTCCATACTTGGCAAAATAGACCTATCCCAAGTAACTAATTCTTTTGCTGTACTTTCAATACTCTCATAAATACCTGCACCTACCCCAGCTGCAATTGCACATCCAAGTGCTGTAGCCTCTTTAACTTCAGGAATTTTAACTTTTTTTCCTGTCACATCAGCTAATATTTGAGGCCATAATATACCCTTACTCGCCCCACCAGCAAATACTATAGTATCAATCTCTTTACCTGTAAACTTTTCAATATTATCCAAATTTTCAGCACTTACAATACAAGCATTTTCTTGTAATGATTTAAACATTGAGCCTTTATTATAACGCTTTGGATCAAGTCCCAGATTTAAAAAAGAAGGACTTGCATGGTACCACTTCCCATACTTCATAACATCCGAAAATATAGGTAATATCCCATAAGACCCCACAGGAATATCTCTTGCCATCTCTTCAAGTATGACATAAGTATCTACTTCTCGTTTTTGGGCAAATACCTTTTCACTCTCACACAATGCATCACGAAACCATCTCATAACAAGTCCACTAAAAAAAGTAATTCCCTCTACTTGACTCATTCCTTTTATAACATGAGGATTAATACGAATATTCATATCCTTTGGTGGTTGTGGTGCTTTAACATTAACAATCTGCTGCCAAAAACTACCACCAATAATTGCAACTTCACCCTCTTTCACAACTCCCAGCCCTGCACTTCCAAGTTGTACATCACCACCACCCATAACAACTTTTGTCTCAAGGCTCAATACACTCTCTTTATCTTTCACTGTTCCTATTACCGTTCCACTCTCAACTGATGGTGGAAAAATATCTGATTTTATTCCAACTTTCTCAGCCATTTTAGGCATCCAGTCGCGATTTTCCAGAGAATAAATTCCAGCAGTTCCAGCATTTGAAGGATCACTAGCAATCACACCACTAAAACGTGCCAAAATCCAATCACTGATCATAGAGATTTTTGCTGTTTTTTCATAGATTTCAGGTCTATTTTTCTTAACCCACAAAAGCCGTGGAAGTGCACCAAGTGCAAAAGTCTGTCCACTAAGAGTATAAAACTCTTCTTCAATTTCTGGAAACTTCTCTTTAAGTTCTCTTACTTCAACATCTGCTCTTGCATCTACATTTGCAACAGCCCAAAGTTCATTTCCCTCTTCATCATAAAGAACGATTCCCTCTCTCATACTTGTTGCACTTACTGCTAAAATATCATTGACATCTATCTCTTTGGTTGCTTCTTCAATACATCGACAAATCAATTCCCAATTTTTCTCACAATCAAAACCCATAGAGTTCGGCACATCCTCTTCAGATATATGCGTCCACTCCTCACTACTTGCGGATATCTGCTTGCCATTAGTATCAAATAAAACAGCTCTCCCACTTCCTGTTCCTGCATCAATTGCTAATAGGTATTTCATCATCATACAACTCCTTTGAATATTCCCTCCATTTTACCATAAATTCTTCTGCTATTAATAATAAAAATAAGGTAAAGTTTCTATGACTTTGGTCGATATATTTACAATACAGGAGGAAAAAGATGATAAAATTAAGACATAGCGCAAGTGAGGAATATAAAGTTTTACTTACACCACGATATATAGCGATAGAAATAGCAGGATTGTGTATATTTCTTTTAGGTTTAATCAGAATTTTTTAATTATCTGCATGACCAAAATAAATCTTACTTTGTGAATCTTTCTTAATTAACTCTAGTCTTGATTTCGCTTTTAGTTTGGTTTGTTCATCAAAATAGATCATCATATTTCTACAAAAAATATAGTCAAACGATCCAAGAGATAAAAACTGATCATCAAATAAATTAACAACTCTAAATGTCACATGTTTTTTAATCCCTTCTAAAAGATGATAAAATTCACCCTTTTGATTAAAGTAAATTTCTTTCACATGTGGGGGTAGTTTATAGAGGCTTCTACTTTTGTAAATAGCACTCTTTGCACGCCCAATAACCTCAGAATTAATATCTATACCAATAATTTCAAACTTATCTTTCATAATATTTGCTTCTAGCAATGCTATAGCAATTGAATATGGCTCTTCTCCAGAAGAGGAAGGTATACAAAGTATCCTTACTTTAGTATGACTATTTTTTACCTTTTGTACAAGTGCCTCTATCTGATGAAGTTCTCTATAAAAATAAGTCTCATTAACAGTCAGATAGTCAATCAATTCTTGCATGAGAAACTTATCTGCTTTAATATTATTTAAAAAACTTTCAAAATTATAAAAACCTCTATTCCTACAAAAATTAGCAAGTTTTGTATTGATTATTTTCTCTTTTTTGGAAAAATCTATACCCGTCTCACTTTTAAAATACGCAAGTAACTTCATTACGTCTATAAAGTTTTCAACCCTTTGTTTTTGTACAACAACATCAACTTCTTTTCTCTTTTTAAAAATTCTGAACATCTTCTACTATCTCATTAATATTTTTTACTTCTATATCTTTACAAAGTTCAATGACACGTTTTGGCATACCAAATACAATAGCACTTTGTTCACTCTCAGCCAAGCATCTAACACCTGCGTTAGAAAGTGTCAAACTCCCACTAGCCCCATCATCACCAATACCAGTCAAGACCACACTCATAACTTCAAATCTATCCAAAACAGGTACAATAGATTCAAAAAGACTATTAATATCTGGATTAAAATGGTGTGATTGTGTTTTTCGTTTAGAAAACCTAAAATCTTTCTCTAAAGTACACAATCCAGAACACACATAAATACTTGATGGTTTCATCTGCACACCATGCTCAACCATATATACATCTAGTAGACATTTTTCATCAAGATTCTTTACAAAACTCGGCAGATATGCTTCTCCCATATGCTGAGCAATGATAATCGTAGAGTCAAAATCACGCTCTAGACTTTCAAGGATTTTCTGTATATGCCCTGGGCCTCCTGTAGAAGCCCCAATAAGAATAAGTTTAGGTTTTAAAGATTTCAAGTTGTACATTTAATTCTTCTGTCATTTTATTTAGATGTTCACTAGCACCGGCAATCTCTTCTACACTTCTAGCACTTGTAGATGAGATACTATTTATATCTTCGATCTTTTTAACCATACCATCTACATCTCTTCCTGTTTTTTCAAAATCCTCAACAGTCTTTTGTGTTGCTGTTGTAGCTTCTTTAACAAGCATAGTGGTAGTCTCAATTTTTGTTTCTACTTCATTTGCAGTAGTAGAAAGCGCTTGGATATCCTCAGAGTTTCTATTCATCTGATCACTAGTATCCATAATTGCCTGCACAATAATATTGATAGTCGCATTAATTTCTGCAAGTGATCTTTGTGTTCGTTCAGCAAGTTGTCTTACTTCATCAGCAACAACAGCAAATCCTCTTCCATGCTCTCCTGCCCGTGCTGCTTCAATTGCAGCATTTAATGCAAGTAAATTTGTCTGATCAGCAATATCTGAAATCACATCTAAAACACTTTTAACTTGATCAGCATCCGTTGATAGTGTCTGCATTTTCCCTGCTAACTCTACTTCAACATGAACACTTTGTTCAACTTGATTTGTCAATTTTACAATCTCTTCTCTAGCTTGATCTAAATTATCACTTGCTTTTTCAATATCAAACTTACTCTCTTTTGCATCAACAATTGCATTTTCAATTTCGCTCATAACCTCTTTTGCCTGTGAGGTTGTATCATTAATAATACTTACTGAACTTTCTACATTATTACCCACTTCATGAGAGGTGGTTGAAAGCTGATGTGAAATTGAAGCATTTTCTGAAGATGAACTTTTTGATTTTGAAATCAATGTACCTAATAATGCAATAAGGTTATTTGTACTTACTGCCATCTCTTGAAGCTCTATCGGAGCATTTGTATCAACCTTGATCGTTAAATCTCTATGATCAGAAATTTTTTGTAAAGAACTTTTAAATCTTTCAATCGGTGCAATAATATTGCGATTGAAAAGTAATAATGACAATGCCCCGACTAAAAATAAAGTTCCTAAAGACCACATGATCATATGATTTCGCATCTGATCTGGAACAATCATCACTTCTGCTTCATCAATCTCTGATATTAAAGCCCATTTAAAATTATCATTAATATTAATATATGTATAAGCAGAAAGTACTGGATTATTATTATAATCAATCACTATTTTTGCACCATCCTCTGCATTAAGTGCCGCTTTGGTAGCTTGAGTATCTATTGATCCTATTTCAGGGTTTGCAAAAGAAGCAACCAAAGAATGTCCTTTAGGGTCTAAAAAACTATCACTTCTCATCAAGTTATCTTCACCAACGAGGTAATCTTCTTGACTCTCACCATACCCTTTTCGAAATGTCATTATTTCATTAATAGCTTTATCACTTACTTGGAAAACCAATACCGAACTAAGTACACCATCTGTATAAACAGGCTCCCCTAAAAACATAGCAGGTGCATTGTTACTAGGAGCATACGGTTTCATATCTACATATGTTGTCTTTTTGGTTTGAACTACTTTTGAAAATACTTCACCTAAACCACTATTTTTAAGAGATCCTGTCATTAAATTCGCACCATAATCAGATTCTTTAGTAGCGGTATATATCACATGTCCATCATGCGCATCAATAAGAAAAATATCATAATACCCATACGCTTTCATATAGTTTTGTAAAAAATCTTCATGAGGAACTGTATACTCTTTTACTAATGGATTGTCAACAGGGAAAGTACTTGATGCATCAATATTCATTAATGCATCTAAACCATTTAAATCTTTCATCAAATTTTTTACATTTTCACTTTTTGAAAGTACTTTTATATCACCAATAGCTCCATTTAACAATGTTTCCATCTCTTTTTTCTTAATATCTCTAGATGATTTTAACCTGTCATAACTTGTTTTCATTAAAACATCTGTACTTTCACTTGTAGCAACAACTTGCGTAGTTAACGAAACAGCAATTATAGATAGTAACATTACTGTTAAAATTTGAACCTTTAAACTTAGTTTCTTCATCATTTCACCTTCGTATTAAAATTACTAATACTAATATCGACGTGCACACAAAAAAGTTTAATCATCCATTTTTTATGAAAAAACAGCTATATTTACAGTTATTTACTATATTAAAGGCACCATACCATGGATGATAAAACAAAGTTTGAAGACTCTGTAAAAAATATACTTACCACGATAGGAGAAGATCCAACTCGCGAAGGTCTTTTGAAAACTCCTGAACGCGTTTATAAAGCTTTTGAATTTATGACAAAAGGATACAAACAAGATCCAAAAGTCATTCTTAATGAAGCACTTTTTACGAGTGCTAATAATGAAATGGTTTTAATCAAAGATATCGAATTTTACTCTATGTGTGAACATCATCTGCTCCCTATCATTGGAAGAGCTCATGTTGCGTACATTCCAGATGGTAAAGTTGTCGGACTCTCTAAAATCCCTCGCATGGTAGAAGTATTTGCTAGAAGACTTCAAATCCAAGAACAGATGACAGAGCAAATCGCTGATGCAATAAAAGAAGTTATAGAGCCTAAAGGTGTTGGTGTCGTTATACAAGCAAGACATATGTGTATGGAGATGAGAGGTGTAGAAAAAGTAAACTCTACAACCACTACTTCAGCATTAAGGGGCATGTTTTTAGAAGAAAAAACAAGAAGTGAATTTTTTAATATCATAAATGCTCCACAATCAACTAGGTTTTAATGAAACTATCTGATATCAAAAACAAAATTGAGCATCAAGAGATAGATGTTCATTTTGGTACCGTCGAAAAAATCAATGCTGCAAATATAATCATTACCGGACTCTCTCCAAGTATTGGTGATATTGTTAAAATTGTATCTCAAACCAATAGTGCAGAAAAACTTGGCATGGTAACAGAACTGCATAAAAATGAATTCTCAGTTTCACCTTTTGGTTTTGTCGAAGGAATGAGAACAGGAGATCGCGTATATATTGATGCGCAAGGTCTCTCAATTGATGTTGGAGAAGGACTACTCGGACGTGTTGTTGATCCACTTATGAAACCTGTAGATTCAAAGGGAAGAGTAAGAGGCAAAACTACAAGCATGCCTATTATAAAAGCACCTATAGATGCCATGAAAAGAGGACTTATTGAAGAACCTTTTACTGTAGGTGTCAAAACCATTGATGGACTTTTAACAACAGGAGTGGGACAAAAAGTTGGTATCTTTGCAGGAAGTGGTGTTGGAAAATCAACTCTTATGGGAATGATTGTTCGAGGTAGTACTGCACCTATCAAAGTTGTTGCACTAATCGGAGAAAGAGGTCGTGAAGTTCCAGAATTTATCGAAAAAAACCTTGGTGGAGATTTAACAGATACTGTTATCGTTGTGGCAACAAGTGATGACTCATCATTAATGCGAAAATATGGAGCATTTGCAGCTATGAGTGTTGCTGAATATTTTAAAGAGCAAGGAAGAGATGTGCTTTTTATCATGGACTCTGTTACAAGATTTGCCATGGCTCAACGTGAGATTGGACTCTCCCTTGGAGAACCCCCTACTTCAAAAGGATATCCTCCCTCTTCATTAACCCTACTCGCACAATTAATGGAACGTGCAGGTAAAGAAGAAGGAAAAGGCTCTATCACCGCTTTTTTTACCGTGCTTATAGAAGGAGATGATATGAGTGACCCTATCGCTGATCAATCTCGAAGTATTCTCGATGGACATATCGTGCTTAGTCGTGAAATGACAGACTTTGGTATCTACCCACCTATCAATATATTAAATAGTGCATCAAGAGTGATGGGTGATGTAACAAGTAAAGAACATCAAGAACATGCGATGAAATTTAAAAGAATGTTTTCGCTACTAAAAGAGAATGAGGTTTTGATTAGAATTGGAGCCTATACACAGGGGAATGACCCTGAACTTGACGAAGCAATTGGTAAAAAAGAAACAATGTACGAATTTTTGAAACAAAGCCCCATATTATGTGAAGAATTTACACAAACTTTAGATAAACTTCAGGATTTGACGCTTTAAGTCACTTTTAATAAACCTAAGTGTACAATTAGGACAAATTTAGTCCTATTAAGAAAACTGGAGAAAATATGAGAGTCTATTTAGACAATAATGCAACAACAATTGTGGATCCACAAGTTAAAACCGCTATGGATCCATTTATTTGTCAATATTACGGAAACCCAAACTCACTGCATGCATTTGCAAGTGATACACATATTGATTTAAATACAGGCTTAGAAAAGATTTATGCTGGGATCAATGCATCTAAACAAGATAGTGTAGTGATTACATCATGTGCAACCGAAAGTAACAACTGGGTACTTAAAAGTATCTATTTTCAATATATCTTATCTGGACGAAAAGACCATATCATTGTTTCGGAAGTTGAACACCCTTCTATCATTGCAACAGCAAAATTTTTAGAATCTTTAGGTGTAAAAGTAACTTATCTTCCTATTAATAATGAAGGTTTAATTGAGCTACAGGATGTAAAAAACTCTATAACAGAAAAAACTGCATTATGTTCTGTTATGTGGGCAAATAATGAAACTGGAGCGATTTTTCCTATTGAAGAGATTGGTGCATACTGTAAACAAAAAGGTGTACTATTTCATACAGATGCGGTACAAGCAATTGGAAAAATAAAGATTAATATGCAAGCGTTAGATATTGATTATCTTACATTTTCAGCTCATAAGTTTCATGGGCCTAAAGGAGTTGGGGCACTGTATATGAAAAAAGGTGTAGAGCTTACACCTCTTCTTCATGGTGGTGAACACATGGGTGGACTGAGAAGTGGTACTTTAAATGTTCCAGGAATTGTCGGGATGGGGAAAGCTATAGAATTAGCAGTTGATGCGATTGATTTTGATATGCCTGATGTAAAAGAGTTAAGAGATCATCTTGAAGATGAATTATTAAAAATAGAAGATACATTTGTTGTCACACCAAGAGAACATAGAACCGACAACACTATGCTTATAAGTTTTAGAGGTGTTGAAGGAGAATCCATGCTTTGGGATCTAAACAAAGCAGGCATTGGAGCAAGTACAGGAAGTGCATGTGCTAGTGAAGATTTGGACTCAAATCCAGTTATGGAAGCGATTGGTGCTGAAGCTGATTTAGCACATACAGCAATTAGATTTAGCTTAAGCAGATTTACAACCAAAGAAGAGATTGATTACACTATTGGGGTTGTACAAGAAGCTGTTAAAAGATTAAGGGGTATTTCAAGCTCTTATGCTTATACACCTAAAGATCATAAAAGCGAATTATAAAAAAGATATAAGGAAATAAAAATGGGATTTGATAGTTTAGTAGGTGGTACCATCTGGGATGAGTACAGCCAAAAAGTACAAGATAGAATGAATCACCCATTACACATGGGTGAAATTACTGAAGAAGATGCACAAAAAGCTGGCGGTAAACTGATTGTTGCTGATTTTGGAGCTGAGAGTTGTGGAGATGCTGTGCGTCTTTATTGGATTGTAAATGAAGAAACAAACATGATAGAGACTGCAAAATTTAAAAGTTTTGGCTGTGGTACTGCGATAGCAAGTTCTGATGTTATGGCAGAACTTACCATTGGTAAAACTGTAAAAGATGCAGTAAAAATTACAAATATTGATGTTGAATTTGCAATGCGTGACAATCCTGAAACTCCAGCAGTTCCACCTCAAAAAATGCACTGTTCGGTTATGGCTTATGATGTTATCAAAAAAGCAGCTGCACAATATTTAGGTGTTGAGTTTGACTCCCTTGAAGAGGAAATTATCGTTTGTGAATGTGCAAGGGTAAGTCTTGGAACTATCAAAGAAGTTATCAAACTTAATGACTTAACAACAGTTGAACAAATTACTGACTACACCAAAGCTGGTGCATTTTGTAAATCATGTATCAAACCAGGTGGACATGAAGAAAAAGACTATTATCTCGTTGATATTTTAAAAGAAGTAAGAAACGAAATGACTGCCGAAAGTGTAAAAGCATCTGCAGATTCAGCAGCAGGTGGAGATACAGTCTCTTTTGCTCAAATGACATTGGTTCAAAAACTAAAACAAGTTGAAGTAGTTCTTGATGAAAATATCAGACAGATGCTTATCATGGACGGTGGAAATATGGAAGTACTTGATATCAAAGAAAATGGTGCAAATATTGATATTTATATCAGATACTTAGGGGCATGTAATGGATGTGCAAGTAGTTCTACTGGCACATTGTATGCAATAGAAGCCGTCTTAAAAGAAAAACTTGATGAAGGTATCCGTGTTCTGCCTATATAAATGATATTAAAACATCATGCAAATACAGTATGATGTTTTAACTCTCATCTTTTATATGATTATAATTTATAAATAGTGTAAATTAAAAAAATTTACCTTTTTATAAATTTAAAGATAGAGTTAATACTTTTCAACTAAAATAAATGTTTGAAATGCCGATATATACTTTTGAAACGAAGTTATAAGTTTATACTTAACCTTTGTAAAAAAAATATAACAAGGCAGTTCGATGTTTAAGAATATTACTATTTCAAAAAAACTCAATTTATTAACAACTATAATTATAATTGGTCTTACACTAATAGGTCTTACAACTTACGCTTCATTAAATAATATTCATAAACAATATAATAATTCACAAAAAATTGCAAAAGAGACAAGTCATCTTAAATCTATCATTATAGGAGGACTTCTTTACAATAGTGCCTCTGGTGTTGTGTTTATGAATCCACTTAACAAAAAAGCGTTAAAAACAATGAAAAGTGGTGTTATTAAAATTGAAACTTTTATGGATAAACTAAAAACACTAAATCCAGATACACACAAAGCTCTAAATAGCGAATTTATCACATTAAGAGACTTTGCAACAAAACTATATGCCAAAGTTGAAAGTGGCGGCAGTATAAATGAACTTGAACTCTCAACAAGACTACAACAGTGGAGAGAACTAAAATTTAAAACACTTAAAATTACAGAAAAAATCAAAAAAGATAATACGAATACACAAAAAGAGTTTGATAACTACTTAACAAGTACAGAAAATACATTTATGACACAAATGGTTTTAGCAGCTCTCTTTATTTTAGGATTTTTATTTACCTTAAAAAACAATATAGTAAGTACAATCAAGTCAATTAACCATCAAGTACATACTATACTCTCTTCACATACTCTAGATATGAGAATAAATAGTAACGATAAAAATGAATTAGGTGATACAGCCCGAACTATTGACAAAATACTAGATCGAGCTGCCTCTGCTACTAGTGAGGCACAAAAACAGACTGAAATTGCCAAAGAAAAAATAGTAGAGGCAGAAAAAGAGTTAACCAAAAATGCTGCAACTGTAACATTAATTGATCATATGGCAACGGGTACAATCCATAATCTATCAATGACACAATCAGGACTCACTGAAAATATGAATCTACTTCAAGAAATTGACACATTAAGTAATAAGACTACAGAAAATATTTCGCATATGGATGAAAGCACTCATGAAATTATTAATTCAGTTGATCATGTATCACAAATTTTATCAGACTCATACGAAAATACTGAAAATTTATCAAGAAGTGTAGAGGAGATAAGTTCTGTTATGTCGCTCATCAAAGATATCTCTGATCAAACCAATCTACTAGCATTAAATGCAGCAATAGAAGCAGCACGTGCCGGTGAACATGGACGAGGTTTTGCAGTCGTTGCTGATGAAGTAAGAAAACTGGCAGAGAGAACACAAAAAGCAACTAGTGAAGTAGAGATGAATATAAACCTACTTAAACAAAATAGTAATAATATGCATGAAAATAATGAAAAAGCAAAAAATGCTGCTAACTCATCTATCACAACTTTAGAAACATTTAAATCAACTTTTGGAGACTTGATGACAAATATCGTTCAAATGAAAAATGATACTTCATCTATATCCATGGCAATCAATTTAAATTTAGTAAAAATAGACCATGTACTCTTTAAAACACATGGATACAATGCCACTATAAATGGAAACAATGATATAGAAATTATCACTGATAAAAACTGTAGATTTGGAAAATGGCTTGTTAGTGATAAAGTAGAACAAATAAAAGCATGTCCTAGTTTTAATAAGATACATAAAGCACATAAAGATGTACATACAGAAGTAAATTCTGCATTAGAATATCTTAAAAAGGGAATTTTTGAAAAAAATTACAGCGAAGTTATTAAACATTTTCAAAACTCTGAAGAGGCAAGCAAAGACCTTTTTCAAGCACTATCTAATATCCAATATGAAAATCGAAATGCTACTCAATACTCCAAGAAAGAGACAAAAGAGAAAGCAGAGGCGTAATTCTACGCTTTTGCTTAATCAGCAATTGGATCACAAGGCTCAGCACATAAGTCTATCGGAGCACATGGTTCTATCATAGCAGTACAATTATCAACTGTAGTCTCACAAGCTTCTGCACCACCAATAACCATCATCAATATAAAAATTACTTTTAATAATTCTTTCATTTTAGGGCAATTTTTATAGCTCAAACTTACAAAAAAAAAGATGATTAAATCTTTTAAATTACTTATAAACTCATCCCCAAACCAAAACTAAACTGTAAGCTTTCTTTACTTGAAAATACTCCAAATTGTGT
>JADGDK010000039.1:20009-22646 GCA_016744895.1 Campylobacterales bacterium
AAGTTCAAAAAAAAAAAAAAAAACCATTTTAGGTTAATTTTTTAATACTTTATAGTTTTTTTTTACTTTTATGTATCATTTTGAAACAAATGAAAAATAAATTGTTCTAATCTATCACTTTTTTCTAAAGTTTTTTAAAAGTTAAATAAAAAATGGAAAATGACGATTTAACTCTATAAGATTAAAACCGCAATAAAGGTACATTATGAAATTACTTAGCACAATACTCTTGTCTAGCGCCCTATCACTAACACTATTTGCTCTTGACAAATCAAATGAGATCATAAACTATGATAAAGAAAATGGATTTGTCTATTATGCTGATGGAAGCATATTTATGATAGATGGTGTTTCACCAACAACTAAAGAAATAGACATAGAAGAACTGGAAATAATTGAAACAACCCCTTTACAACAAGATCCAAATATGGAAGAACTGGAAATTGTAGAAACATTACCCCTAGAAGAAGTTCAAAATACTGAAAGTCTAGAAATTGCGGAGACTCTGCCTTTAATAGAAGAAAATATTGAAAAGATGGAAACGACACAAACAATACCATTAACTCATACTACACATAATCCTATAGCAATTGAGAAGACTTCTATTCCTACACAAAACTATAGCCAAACTTATAAAACATCTACTCCTGCCAAGAAGCAAAAGAGCAAGGATGGTAAATTTGTTGGAAACATAAAACTCCTACATATTCTTGATGGAAAAGAAAATAACTATGATACAACAACAGGAAGTACCTATTATATAAATGGTGGCTACGTAACACCTGAAATTAATGGATTTAGTGCAAAAGTAACAGGATATGTAGTTGGAGATACAGGGCTTACCAAAACTGGGGCAAATGACAAAATTGGAAATGCACAGTTTATGGGAGAAAAAACCAGTAATAAAAAAGATATTTTAGAAACTAAAACAAATATAGAAGAGGCATATGTCAAATACAAAGATAAGAATCTCAAAGCACAAGCAGGTCACTTTACACTAAATACCCCTATGACAAAAAACTCTACATCAACCGTTCCAAATCTATATGAAGGTGCTATTGTCTCTTCAAAGACATTGATAGATGATACGATTGTAGTTGGTTCACACATCACAAAGATGGCTTATGGAGCAAGAGCATTATCAGATTGGAGCCGTATAGGGGAAAAAACTGATACCGCAGGTGCAGTTAAAGTATATGGCGATGAAGATATCGAAACATTAGCCGGAGATGAAACACTTCCTGTTAAAATCAGAAGAGGTAAATTTGTAAACTTTGGAGAAATTGCCAATATTGATAATACTCCTGGTATGAGTATCGTTGGTGCTATCAATAAATCAATTCAAAATACAACACTTCAAGCATGGGAATACTTTATCTATGATGTAGCAAATATCACATATGTCGATGGTATGGCAAAATTTAAATTAGCAAATGGTGTTAAAACTATGGTCGGTGCACAAATCATGCATCAAAATATCAAAGATACAGATGGGAATCCAACACTTTTTGGAGTTAAAGGGGCGGCAACTTACAAAGGAGCACAGCTTATCCTCGCTATCAATAAAAGTAACGGTGATGCCATGTTAAATATTTGGGGAGGAGATCCAGCGTATACAAGTATGGTTCATTCTAAAAATGCTTATCGTCCAGATGTAACTGCTGTAAAACTTGTAGGAAAATATAAACTCTCTAATCTCAGTAAAAGCCTTCCAAAAAATCTAAGTCTGACAGTAGCCCATGGAAACTTTGGTAAATCATCACTTAAAAATGTGCAGAAAGATGCAACTGAGACAGACATTGTACTTAAATATAAACCAAAGAAAAATATACTTTTTAAATTGGCAAATGTCCAAAGAGAGACAGAATTTGATGGATATAAAGGTAAAGAAAAGACACAAAATACAACGAAATTTGTAATGAAGTATAAGTTTTAGGAAACTTCCTAAAACTTAGTCACGATGAAATTAATTTGAACTAGAAAGGCATACTTATGAAAAATTCTTCTATCCTCAACTCTCTATTTTTTAGAATGCGAGTTATACACTATGTAGGTATAACCCTTCTAATCGTAAATGGACTTTTTTTTACAGATAATATTATTGGTTCGACAGTACAATATATTGTTGCTGCTGTTATCTTAATACATGATTTTGATGAGAAAAAAAATGGTGTAGACGCAGCCAACAAAATGAAAGATTACCTCTCTGACCATAGTCTAAACAAAAGTCTAAACCTTAATTTAAACTACTCAAGTGAATATAGCCATATTGCAAATCAAATTAATGAATTTTCGGAAAAAATCACAAAAACACTCAATATCTCTGATGATGCACATCAGACAAAAGAGCTTTCTGATTCAATGCTAGAGCTTTCAAAACAGATTGAATCACAAGCACTTGAAGTCCAAAGCTCTATTGATAAATCTATAAAGACACTTAAAGAGACAACTCAAAACAGTCAAGAGAGTGAAACACTCTCTGAAAAATCTCAACTAAGTATCGCAGATGCTAGCACTATTTTAGAACAAACACAAAATGATCTGAGTTCATTAAATAAAAATATTACCGATAAAAATATGGAAGAGTATGCTATCAATGAAAATCTTCAACAACTTTCACATCAGTCAGAAGAGGTA
>JADGDK010000003.1:0-15036 GCA_016744895.1 Campylobacterales bacterium
CTCCTTGATGATCTACAACAGGGACAACTGAAAGATCATGTTCTTTAAAAAGTGTTGCTAAATCTTCAAGCTTATCATTATCACGGGTATAACGTGGTTTATAATGTTCTTCATTTTGCAATAACACCTCTTTATAGGTTTTATTAAAATCAAAAGTCAAAAGATCTTCAAGTGAAATGGCAAACATCAATTTATCAAAAGGACCTGTGATAAAAACTTGGTGAATATTAGTCAATTCTCCTTTGAGCTTCTCATCCTTGAGTCTATTAATCGAATCTTGTATCACTTCATCATAGTTTGCAGAAAAAAGCTCAGTTTGCATGATAGCCCCCGCACTATCTTCATCATACTTTCTAAGTTTTTTAATCTCTTCTTGATCTTCTTCATCTAAAGCTGCTAAAATTTCATCAGCTTTATCACTATCAATATCTTCAATATCTTGTATAAGATCCGTTGCATCATCACTATCTAACTCTTCAACCACTTCAACAAGGTCATTTTTGGGAAGATAATCAATAAAATCTTTAAGGTACTTTTCAGGGAGTTCTAGGGCAATATCTCCTAAATGTTCATTGGGAATTTTTTGTAAAAAAGTATTAAAAGATTCTTCATCAACTTTTGCTATTTTCTTTAAACTTCTTGCAATCTCACTATCTGAATGTTGTGTATGTTCAGGGTCAATTAAAAATTCTTCAATTAGCGCTATATACTGATGTATATCTTTATCTCTGCCCATTATGTTTCCTTTAATAATTGTTCTATTTTACCTTTATACTCTTTAACAACTTTTAAAAACTCTTGTTTTTTACTCCCTTGTAATCCACCTTTAAAGGTGATTTTATGTGCTGGATTTATCCATTTATTATTATGACTTAAACCAAAATGAAGATGTGGACCTGTGCTTTTACCTGTGTTACCCATATAACCTATTACTGTCCCTTTTTTCACATTTTTTCGTCTTACACTATTTTTAAATCTACTCAAATGTGCATAAAGTGTTTTATAACCACCCTTATGTCTGATAACAATTGTTTTTCCATACCCACCTTTAGTCCCCATAAAAATTACTTTTCCACCATATGCTGCTCTGATAGGAGTTCCTGTAGGACCCGCATAATCAATACCATGATGTGCTCGATATCTTTTTAATATAGGATGCCATCTTTTTTTGGTAAAACGTGAAGAGATACGTCTATATTTACATGGTTGCATAAACGAAGTAGTATCAGTTGTTTTTGCTTTTTCATCATAATAATTACCGTCTTTTGCTAGAAAAAGATAGTGTTTCTTAGACTTATTTTTGATTAAAGCTGCTGTAACATTTTGAGAGCCATAAAACTTTCCCATACGCATTTTTTGAGTATAAAAAACAACTATTTTATCATCAAGTTTTAATCTGGTAAAATCAAAACTCTTCCTAAACATCTGTTCAATTTCAACAGAGAGTTGAAAATTTCCTGTTTTAGCAACAATATCTTTAGAAAGTACATTCTCTAAATTAAGTACTAAAGTCTTTTTTTCACTTTGATATAAAATAGGTTCGACACTCATCCTAAAACTCTGATTTGTATCTCTAAGAATATGTAACTGCAACTCTTCATTTAGTGGTATAAGAGCTTGTTTTATATCATAATTTTCATCTCTTAAAATATGACATATTGTATTCGCTTGAATATCAGATGATAATTTTTCATCTTCAACATCCATCTCATAGTAAAGTTTCAATGGAAGCATGTTTTCTTGCATAAATCCCAAAAGCGTCTCACCACTTTTCCAAATTTTATCTTCAATACGGTTATCATATAAGTTATAAGCATTGAGTGATTGAAGAGAAAAAAGCAATATAAATATAAATCTTATATGTATCAAATAAATAGTCTCCAAGCCAAGAAGGTAAAATAGAATTATACTCTAGGATTACTAAAAATTTAAATAAATATTGTATAATCATTTAAAACAGATAAAGGTATTTAATGTTAAGACTTTTCACACTAATTTTTATAATTTCATTCACTTCACTTATGGCGAAAACTAATTTTTCACCATTTCAAACTTCACTTGTAAAAGTAGATAAAAAATATCTTTATATCAAAGATAGCCCAAGTTTTTCTGTAGGTTCAAGCGGTATTATAATGCACTCATTTGATAAAAGTCATAAAACTATTGTTGCAACAGTTGAAGTAATTGAAAAAAAGGACAATCAAGCAGTATTAATATATAAGAAGTTTGAAGGGCTTAAACAAAGTGCCCTACCCTCATACAACATCACTCCAAAAATAGGAGATACAATTATTCTAAATCATCTGTACAAAAGAGCTATGGCAATAGTACCAAATGCTGAAATACTTAAACATGTAACGACAAATTTTAATGATATAGAGTGGATACATCCTGATATCTTTGGTTCAAAACTCTCAATTGACTATACACCGGCTCCAACAAAAGAAGACTTTACAAATGAATGTACTCAAAATAGTTTTGCACTTCTGTTTTTTGCTATTGAAAACAAAGGTTACTTTGTAGATTGTAATAGTTTCAAAATATTAGCGCAAACAAATCTCCCTCAAACAGATACAAAGCCTCAAGTTCCTTTCTATACAAGACTCAAAGAGATCAAAGGAAGAATGTTTAATCTTATGGGTGGTGATGGAATCAATGACTATAATAAATTTTATACAAAAATGTTAGGGCAAAAGTAGTGTTAGATAAAAAGTATTTCAAAGCATTTCAAAATATTGTAGGTAAAGAAAATATCTTTGATGATAAAGCACATATGATCGCCTACTCTTATGATGCGACAAGAGAACGATATGAACCAGATGCTGTGCTATTTCCAAAAGATGAATTTGATGTAAGCAATATCTTAAAATATTGTAATGAAAATCAAATTGTAATCACACCAAGAGGTGCAGGAAGTGGTTTTACAGGTGGAGCACTTCCTGCAAACGGTGGTATTGTTTTAGCATTTGAAAAGCATATGAATAAAATTTTAGAGATCGATACCAAAAACATGTTAGCAATTGTACAACCAGGTGTTGTCAATATGGACTTACAACGCCATGTCGAAGAATTAGGGCTTTTTTATCCACCAGACCCAGCAAGTGAACAATACTCAACATTGGGTGGCAACGTTAGTGAAAATGCTGGAGGCATGAGAGCTGCAAAATATGGAATTACTAAAGACTATGTTATGGCACTTCGTGCAGTTCTTGCAAATGGAGATGTAATCAGAGCTGGAAAACGTACCATCAAAGATGTTGCGGGCTACAATGTTGCAGGAATTTTAACAGCAAGCGAAGGCACACTGGCAGTCATCACAGAGATCACTTTAAAACTACTTCCAAAACCAAAATATGCTTCCTCTTACATGGCAGTTTTCCCAAGTGTAGAACATGCCATGAACGCAGTTTTTAAATCACTTTCTGCAGGAGCAAACCCAGTTGCAATGGAGTTTATAGATGCACTTTCTGTTCGTGCCATAAAAGAAAAACTAGGCGTTGAACTCCCTGAAGATGCAGGCGCACTTCTTATCGGTGATGTAGATGGAAATGTAAAAGAAGAGGTAGCATTTCAAATTGAAACCCTTCAAAAATCTTTTGAAGAGAATGGATGTTACACATTTGATGTCGCCCAAGAGAAAGAGAAAAGAGAAAAAATCTGGTACGCAAGACGTAACGTCTCTCAATGTGTCACAGTTTATGGCAGCAAAAAGCTTAATGAAGATATCTCAGTACCAAGATCTAAACTTCCAGAAGCACTAAATAAAATATATAAAGTCGGAGAAAAGTATGGTTTTAATGTACCATGCTTTGGACATGCAGGTGATGGAAATATCCATGTCAATGTGATGGTAGATGGAAGTAATCCAAAACAACTTGAAAATGGGCACAAAGCAATTGAAGAAGTATTTCAACTGGTTGTAGATATGGGTGGAACACTTAGTGGTGAACACGGTATTGGACTGAGTAAAGCACCTTTTATGGAAATTGCATTTAATAAAGCAGAACTTACACTCTTTAAAAGTCTTAAAAAAGCATTTGATCCAAATAATATTCTAAATCCAGGAAAGATGGGATTATAATGCAAACAAAATACTCTTTTCGACGATCGTTGAAAGAGTATTTTATAGATCATAATCTTCTTCATTATGCTTCCTCTCTAAGTTTTCACACTACACTTGCACTCATCCCTGTACTGCTAATTTCTCTATTTTTATTTACAAAACTTCCTCAATTTACAGAGTATTATGGCATGTTAAAAGAATTTATATTTAGCTCACTTATGCCTATACATCATGAGAGCGTCTCACAAAATATCGATAAATTTATGAGCAATACTTCTAGCCTTGGAGTTATTGGTATAATTTTTGTACTTTATGTATCAATTATGTTTTTTGATGATTTTGAATATGTCATAAATAGAATTTTTAAAGAGACACCAAGAGACTTTTTTCACTCTATATCAATTTATATCGTGCTTACATTGATCATCCCCATAGGACTTTTATTCTCAATATTTCTATCCATCAAAGCAACTTTATTACTTCAAACCTACGGTTACTCGCAATCCATAGACACGATTGCTATCACATCATATCTCATCCTATGGGCACTGTTTTTTATTGTATATTACATATCACCAAATGCCAAAGTCTATTTTAAAAGTGCATTTTTGAGTTCACTTTTAGCTTCAGCTATATGGTATGGCTCCAAAAAACTTTTTGTCTACTATGTAACTTTCAATAAAACATATGCCACAATATATGGCTCTTTTAGCACTATTATGTTCTTTTTGATTTGGATCTATCTTTCATGGATTATCTTTTTGTTTGGTGCTAAACTTTGTTACTATTTAAATGAAGATAAAAAAAAGAAGATTGAGTCCCAAGATCGTAAAGATAGCGCCTTTATGAAATATAGCGAGAAATGAGACAATAAGATAAAATCCTAAAAACCAAAGAGGTGTAAAAATCTTATATATCTCAGCTTTAAATGAAAATAGTTTTAAAATTATCCCATCTAATAAATCTCCAATACTCAAAATATGAAGGAGCATTTCAAATGGATAAAAAAGTGAAAAAGCCATGGTCAAAAACGGTGAAAAAAGTTGATATAGTGAAAAATCTGGAAATATAAAATGGACAATTGGAACCATCGCAATATAGACCCAAAAATTTAAAAGCAGAAATATTTGCCAATTTTTAAGATAGGAAAAATGGTGCAGAAAAAGATAAATATAAAAAACACCGCTAATCGAAAACCAAAAACCAATTGAGAAAAGAAACTCTGGGATAATGGCAAGGATAAATAAAATCGTTACAAACAAAACTTCAAATGAAATAATTTTAAAAGAGCGATGGTATAGAATAAATCCAAACGCCATCATGACAAAAGAGCGTACTACAGATGGAACATATCCAATCAAACTCATATACCCAAAAAGTAAAATGAAAATTAAAATACTCAAATCAAATTTGATATTTCTATAAGGGAAATAACGATTTTGAAAATAGATATAAATATATCGAAACAAAAAATATAAAATCGTAAATAAAACTCCAAGATGAAATCCACTGATCGCAATCAAATGCGAAATTCCCAAATTTGAAACATCTGCTCTTAAAGACTTTGAAATAGGCTCAGCTAAAAAGAGTGCCGAAAAGAGTTCTTTCATCTTTAAATTCTCATGCTGAATTTTGATAAAGGAGGCAATTTTCTCTTTAAAATGATACTCTTTTTCATCAAGCCGAATGTTATAAGAAGGAGCATAAAATCCAGCTACAAAAGATTTAAAATCAATTTTATCCGTTATAAAACCTATAGAAACCTTTCTCCCACTGATATCTTTTAAATCACCATAGTTAGTAGTATAAAAGTTATACCCATCATCTGATTTTATTTTTAACACGTGGTAACGTTTTCCAGACTTTTTAGTTTTTTGGTACTGTTTATCGATTGTAGCCCCAGTGGTATAAAATTTTGAGGCAGTTACTTCTGTGAAAAGTTTATGTTTTTGATAAATATTAAAAGCAAAAAGAGAGAGCATCAAGAGGATAAAAATTGCAATCTCTTTTTTTGATTCAAATAAATTTAACGCTAGCGGATTCTCTTTCAAAAAAATTGTTTCTAAAGTGTAGGCATCTCAAAATTAGAGTTATTGGCATTATCATCAGCATTTTCATAAACAATTTCAACAGGAATACTACCTTTGTCTACAAATCGTGTAAAACGCTTTTGAAAAACAATATTTGCCACACCAATAGGACCACTTCTATTTTTTCCGATAATAAGCTCTGTATCTTCTTCAGGTTTATCAAAATAAGTACTTTTGTACTCCTGTCCCTCAGCCTTAGCTTTTTTCTCTTTCTCTTTCTCTTCACGCATTCTATAAACATCATCACGATAAACAAAAAGAATGATATCGGCATCTTGCTCAATCGAACCAGACTCACGAATATCACTCAGCATCGGTCTCTTATCATGACGACTTTCAACACCACGATTAAGCTGTGAAAGTGCAATAATTGGTATCTGAAGTTCTCTGGCTAAAAGTTTAAGCCCACGGCTGATTTCACTGACCTCCAAGTGTCTATCTTTTCCACCTGTACCACTCATCAACTGTAAGTAATCCACAATCATCATAGAGATTTCAGGATGTTGGGTTTTTAGTTTTCTCAGTTTACTTCTCATTTGATTGATATTGACCATACCATCATCATCTACAAAAAGTTTTTGACGCCCAATTTCATCCGTAGCCCGTGTAAGATTTGACCACTCTTCATCGCTCATATCCCCTACTTTCAAACTCTGTAAAGGAATTGAGGTTTTAGCACTAAGAAGTCTCAACATCAACTCTTCAGCAGGCATTTCCAGTGAGAAAATCGCCACACCTCTTCCATCGTCTAAAGCTTTTTGAGCAATATTTAGCGTCAACGCTGTTTTACCCATTGCAGGACGTGCCGCTACAATAATTAACTGTCCTTCCGTAAATCCAGCGGTATGTTCATTTAACTCACGATATCCCGTATCAACACCGATGACACCGTTATTTCCTCTTTTTTTCATCTCATGGATATGTGCGATTGTAGAAGTTACCATCTCAGGTGAATCACGAAACTCTTTTGTTGTCGCATCTAGAGAAATTTCATAAAGCTTTTTCTGGATGATATCAAGGACATCATCACTTGGAAGGTCTTGATCTACTGCAACATCTTTGATATCACTAGTTAGTTTGACAAGCTCTCTTTTTATCGATTTTTCTTTGATCTCATCGATGTATGCCGAAGTATTTGAAAGTGGATTTGCCGAGATAATTTCGATAAAAACATCTTCATTAAACTTATCATTTTGAAGCAGTTTTTTCCGCAAAAACTCTTCATCAATTGGCTGATCATCTCGTTCTAAATTTCCCATAGCTTCAAAGATACTACGATGATCAGGAAGATAAAAATCAACCGCTTTAATTTTTGAAGCCACATCTTCATAAAGAGAAGGATCAAAAAGTATAGAGCTTAAAATAGCCCGCTCTATATTTAAATTATGTAGTTGATTTTCAGCCATGTTATCTTATCTCCTTTTTACAGAAGTGAATTCTGAAAAAATTCCCCACACTAAAGCTATGGCTTCGCCAAGAATTATTCATTTGCTTCTTCTTTCGCAGCTTTTTCTACTTCTTCTAAAAATCGATCTACTAAATCTTTTTCCGTGAGTCTTGCCACAACTTCACCCTTTTTCATAACCAAGCCACTACCTTTACCATAAGCGATAGCTACATCTGCACTTTTTGCTTCACCAATAGCATTAACCACACAACCCATAACAGAAACATCCAATGGTGTTTTGATATGTTTTGTACGCGCTTCTACCTCAGCAACTGCTTTAACCAAATCTGCCTCAAGGCGTCCACATGTTGGACATGAGATGATATTTAACCCCTCTTTTACCAAACCAGAATCTTTTAAAATTGCTTTACCCACTTCTATCTCTTTTTCAAGTTCCCCTGTGATAGAGATACGCATCGTATCACCAATACCATCAAGCAAAAGTGAACCAAGACCAATAGAAGACTTTATCGTTGAATGAAACAGTGTTCCAGCTTCAGTAACACCTAAATGAAAAGGATGATTTGTCAAAGGACGAAGTGTTCTATAGGCTTCCACAGTTCTTTGAACATCACTCGCTTTCAAAGAGACTTTCATATCTTCAAATCCTAAATCTTCAAGATATTTGATATTGTAAAGTGCGGATTCAACCATACCTTTAGCAGTCTGCCCATATTTATCTTCAAACTGTGATTCTAAGCTTCCACTATTGACGCCAATACGAATAGGGATATTACGCTCTTGACATGCTTTTACAACCTCAGCAACTCTCTTCTTATCACCAATATTTCCAGGGTTGATACGAATACAATCTACACTCTCAGCAGCAATCAAAGCCAATTTATAATTAAAATGGATATCTGCGATAAGAGGCATAGAAATTTGAGATTTGATCTCTTGGAGTTTTTTTGCCGCAGCCATATCAGGAACAGCAACACGTACAATGTCACACCCTGCAAAGTGTAATCTTTTAATTTGTTCAACCGTAGCTTCCACATCCTCAGTTTTTGAAAATGTCATTGATTGTACAGAAATAGGTGCGTCACCACCAACAGCCACATCGCCTACAAAAATTTTTTTAGTTGGGTATCTTTCAAACATAAAAAGATTATAGCATTTTTATATTAGGTAAAACTCACAGGGTCTATATCGATTTCTACATTTGGTATTTTACACTTTTGTGCCAATTCCAAAAGTGCTTTTGCTGAAAAGGATCGTAGCAGTACTTGAAATCTAAACTTAGAAGCAATCTTATTGATCGGAGCTTCTCCAAATCCTACCACTTCAACATCTTGAACATTTTCAAGCATAAGCTGTAACTTCTCTAAAGTCTCCTTCGCCTTATGTTTATTTTTATGACTCACTAAAAATTTCATCAACTTTTTATAAGGAGGATAAATATCACGGCGGTAAGGTAGTTCATCTTTTAAAAATAGTTCATAATCCCCGATATAATGTTCAAAAAATTCTCTATTACTCGTTTGGACAATTACTTTCCCTTCACCTTTTCGCCCTGCCCGTCCAGCGACTTGAAGTAAAAGACTCAAAGCCCTCTCACGAGATCTAAAATCAGCCATTGCAAGTATCGTATCAATTCCAAGAATCACCACAAGTTTGATATCATGATAATCATGCCCTTTACTCAGCATCTGAGTTCCCACTAACACATCTATCTCTTTATCATTAAAAGATTTAAGTACTTTTTTCAATTTTGTCTCTGTGGTAATTTCATCACGATCAAATTTTACAATCTGCTTATCTGAAAATTTCTCACGCAACTCTGTAGTCACTTGAGCAGTTCCTATTCGATTACTCTTTAAACTCTCACCTTTACATGTGGGACAAATTTTAGGGATACGTTCAAGATAGTTACAGTAATGACAACGAAGCGCATTTCTCTCAAGATGAATACTCATACCCACACTACAAAATGGACACTCTACATATTTACCACACTCAAAACATGTAAGATATTTATAATTTGCACGTGTTGGTAAAAAAATAATTGCTTGATTGTTTTCAGCCAAAACTTTTTCAACACTTTCATACACTATAGGAGCTATCTCTGCACTCTCAGGAATAAAATTAATCTTTTTAGAGCCTTCAAAAAAAGTCCCCAAAAGTCTAAAATGTGGAAATTTATGGTACGAATTTAACGAGGGAGTAGCTGAACCTAAAAGCACCTTGGCATTCAAAATATTTCCCATGTAAATTGCAGTATCTCTTGCATGGTAACGTGGTCTGTTTGAAGCTTTATAACTATCATCATGCTCTTCATCAACTACAATTAACCCAATATCTTTCAGAGGTAAAAATAGTGATGACCTCGCTCCTGCAACAATTTTTATCTTTCCACTATGTATTCCCTCTAAAATCTGCACTTTCTTCTTTTTTGTCACTTTAGAGTGCCAAATCTCAACCAAATCCCCAAAATGATTTTTAAGCCGCTTTTGCATCTGTGGTGTAAGTGAAATCTCTGGCATTAAAAATATAGAGGATTTTCCCTCATTGATCATCTTTTCAAAAAGCTTCATATAAATCTCAGTTTTACCACTTCCAGTATCACCAAAAAGCAATGAAGTCTTGTTTGAGAGTATAAAATCATAAGCTTTTCTTTGTTCACTTGAAAGTGCTATGCTAGTCTCTATAGCTTCTGTTGGTATAGGAGTTTGTTTTTTAAATGGCAAAAAGAGCTTTGTTGCATCTCCAATGGAGCATGAATAGTACTGGCTTAAAAATTTTATTATTTTTATATAGTGCGTATCAAAGTATAAATCTAAAATAGTTTGTACTTTTTCACATTTAAACTTGGGTTTTTCACAATGTGAATAAATAATTCCTTGAACTAATTTATTTCTAAGGTTTATTTCAACAAATGTACCGACTTCAATGTTTTGATTATATTCATAAGTTAGAGGTGCTAAGGGTGAGCCGATGATGGCGATATGGTAGTAAAAAATTGCCTCTCCTTGTGGATAATGAGGCAATTATAAGATTTATTCGGTTAAAGCTTTACAGTATTTTTTGAGATCTGCATCTGTATGGGAATGATCACAGTCAAATTGTCCAGTACCAGTAGCGCCCCCACTATAAGTAAAAGAAATATCTTTATTCATCACTTTATACGCATAGGTATTATTTGCAGTTTTTCTCCAGTGTCCATTACTATTTTTTGCATAAAGAGGATAATCAAGTAATTTTGCATCACTGTTTGATGCATTAGTATCATGACCAAAAATTGCGTCGCCATCTGTTGAAGTTACAGCAGTTAGTGCATCCAACTTCGCTGGCCATTTAGCACCCATAGCTTGAAGCATGTTTGTGTTTCGCATCAATGTAATTGCATTTCGAATTCCTGCAACTTGCGCTCTACCTTTGGCAATCTCTGCATCATCACGTGTTACTGCCATTTTTGAGATAGCAACACTTGATAAAATCCCAAGTATCACGATAACGAAAATAAGTTCTATCATTGTAAACGCTTTTTTCATACCCACATCCTCAAATTTACTTTTAAATAGCCACGAAGTGAATATTTAAAAATTAATTTATATTTAATATGGTTAGGAATACTCCCACCATACTAAATATAATATAAAATTATCTTACGACACCAACTCCACCAAACGTATGAGTTTTTACCATATCTGCAGCGATAGCTTTAACTTGAGCACAAGTAGGTGTTGTACCAGCACCATCAGCAACTGTCAATGTACCAGCATTAGCGTGGGTAAATGTCAAACAGTCTACACCCTCATCAACTAAATATACTGTAGCTCCAGTTGCTGCTGTTCCTTTTGCAGTTGTTGTTCCTGCAGTATCAGTATAAAGCTCAACATTAGTGATATCATCCCAATTTGCACCAGTCCAGTTTGCAAGTCCTTGAGATACATAGTAAGAACCAGCATCAGAAACAAATGTGGCAGCATTTGATGCCATTTTAGAAATCTTTGCATCATCTCTTGTTGCTGCCAATTTAGGAATCGCTACCGATGCCAAAATACCTAAAATTACGATCACGAAGATCAACTCTATCATAGTAAAACCACTTCTTTTCATGAAGTCTCCTTTAAATTTTCCCCGACTCTTTTGTTTTGTCGTTATAGCTATATCGGATACATTAAAAAAATCTTTACCCACTTTTGCTATAATAATTAAAAACTTGGAGTACGTATTGGCAAAATTCAAACTACAAAGTGATTTTGAACCTGCTGGTGATCAGCCTCAGGCAATCAAAAAGTTATCAAACTCTATTATAAACAACAATAGATATCAAACTTTAGTAGGGGTAACAGGTAGTGGTAAAACCTATACTATGGCAAAAATCATAGAAAAGACTAAACGCCCTACTCTTATCATGACACACAACAAAACCCTTGCGGCACAACTTTATAGTGAATTTAAACACTTTTTTCCAAATAATCATGTGGAGTATTTTATCTCCTATTATGACTACTACCAACCAGAAGCGTATATCCCGAGAACAGACCTGTTTATAGAGAAAGATAGCTCCATCAATGAAGAAATAGAACGACTTCGACTTTCGGCTACGGCTTCACTTCTTTCTTATAACGATATTATCTGCATCGCTTCAGTTTCAGCCAACTATGGTTTAGGAAACCCCGCTGAATACAAAAAGATGGTACAAATTATTGAAGTTGGAAGTGAGCTCAATCAAAAAGAGATGTTGCTGAAATTAGTTGATATGGGATATAAGCGAAACGATAACTATTTTGATCGTGGAGATTTTCGTGTCAATGGAGATGTAGTGGATATCTATCCAGCATATAGTGATGAAGAAGCCGTACGCGTAGAATTTTTTGGAGATGATATAGAAAGTATTTATTATTTTGACTCATTGACCAATCAAAAAACTACGGAAAAAGAGAAAGTTATCATCTATGCGGCCAATCAATTTATCGTTGGACAAGATCGTCTGAAAATTGCGATTAAAGAGATTGAAGAGGGTTTAGCAGCACAATTAGAACATTTTAGAAGCAATGGAAAACTTGTTGAGGCTCAACGCTTACAGCAACGTGTGGAGTTTGATTTAGAGATGTTAAATGCTACAGGTTCGTGTAAAGGTGTTGAAAACTATGCAAGACACCTTACAGGGAAAAACCCAGGAGAAGCACCCTATTCACTATTTGATTATTTTGAAGAGATGGGTGAAGAGTACTTAGTGATTGTAGATGAATCCCATGTAAGCCTACCTCAATTTCGAGGTATGTATGCAGGAGACAGGAGTCGTAAAGAGACTTTAGTAGATTATGGATTTAGAATTCCAAGTGCCTTAGATAACCGCCCTTTACAATTTGACGAATATATCAATAAGGCTCCTGCATATCTCTTTGTTTCAGCCACACCTGCTGATTTAGAGATGGATTTAAGTAAATCAAACATAGCAGAGCAAATCATCAGACCTACAGGACTTTTAGATCCTGAAATAGAGATTATAGATAGTACTTATCAAGTAGAGAGATTACATGATGAAATTAAAAAGATTGTTGCAAAAAATGAACGAGTTTTAGTCACCGTACTCACCAAAAAAATGGCTGAAGAGTTAAGTCGCTATTACCTTGAACTTGGAATGAAAGTTAAATACATGCACTCTGATATTGATACTATTGAAAGAAATCAAATTATCAGAGGTCTTAGAGTTGGTGAATTTGATGTACTTATTGGGATTAATCTTCTTCGAGAAGGTTTAGATCTTCCAGAGGTTTCACTTGTAGCTATTTTAGATGCAGATAAAGAGGGATTTTTGAGAAGTGAAACAGCACTAATCCAAACCATGGGAAGAGCAGCAAGAAATGTCAATGGAAAAGTACTTATGTTTGCTAAAAAAATTACGCGTTCGATGCAAGCAGCTATAGAAACTAAAGATTATAGACGCGCACGTCAAATTTCCTATAATAAAGAACATAATATCACACCAACAAGTACGGCTAGAAAACTTGATGAGAATTTACGACTTGAAGATTATAGTGAGATCGCAGACAAAAAACTAAAACAGAAAATTCCAAAAAGTGAAAAACAAAAAATTGTCAAAGAGCTCAAAGCAAAAATGATTAAAGCGGCAAAAGATTTAGAATTTGAAATGGCAGCAAAATATAGAGATGAGATAGAAAAAATTAAAAAGCTATAATAAAGACTTAAAATCATAACTAACAGCAAAAAAGAATAAGCACGGTTCACCTGTGCGTGAGCCTACTGCTAAAGTAAACTCAGCGTTAGCGTAGTAAAAGGGACTTGTTCCTATTACGTCATCAAAACAAAAAGATTAAAAAATTATAAAACTTTTGATATAATATGTTAATTATATTTTAAAGGGTTAATAATTTATGTTAGATTTAAACAATTCCCAACTTTATACCAATAGAGAGCTTTCATGG
Organism: Campylobacterales bacterium; assembly: GCA_016744895.1. Classification (GTDB taxonomy): domain Bacteria; phylum Campylobacterota; class Campylobacteria; order Campylobacterales; family QNZT01; genus SZUA-1433. The sequence goes on from JADGDK010000003.1 coordinate 13,996, forward strand.
CTTCAATTTAACTCTCGTGTGTTAAAACAAAGTTCAAAAGAGTCTAACCCACTCTTAGAAAGACTTAAATTTATTGCCATCCATTCTACAAATCTAGATGAATTTTATATGATACGTGTCGCAGGACTCAAAGAGTTATATTCAGCACGGGTAAATACAACAAGTCTTGATAACATGACCCCAAAAGAGCAATTAGATTCTATTTATGAGTATTTAGATACTGAAAAAAGTATTGTTGAAAAAAAGTATAAAAAAATTAGACAAGAACTTGAAGAAAATGGTTTACTCATACAAAGATATAGACACTTAAATGACAAATTAAAACAAAAAGCTGATGATTTCTTTTTTGAAAATATATTTCCAGTCATCATACCTATTGCAGTTGATGCAACACACCCTTTTCCTCCACTAAATAATCTCTCACTCTCTTTGGCAATAAAACTTAAAGAAGGTTCAAATGAGTATGAAGATGCAAAATTTGCGATGATTAGAATACCACGTCTTTTACCACGTTTTGTAAAGATTGACAATGGTATTTATATCACGATAGAATCGCTAGTGCGTGCACATGCAGATGATATTTTTCCAGGATATGAAATTTTAGCAACAGCTACATTTCGAGTCACTAGAAATGCAGATATTGTTATAGAGGAAGAAGAAGCTGATGATTTTATGGAAATTTTAGAACAAGGTCTTCGACGCAGAAAAAAGGGAGCTTTTGTACGGCTTGAAATTGAAGAAGATTGTGATGAAGAGTTACTTGATTTTTTAGTTTCACATCTGGAAATTGATGAAAATGATATCTATTCAAATAATATTCCTCTAAATCTTGGAGCATTGTGGAGCATCATAGGTGATAAAGAGTTTTCACATTTAAATATGCCTATACATCAGCCAAGAAGTCTACCACCACTCAATCCAAATGAATCAATGTTTCAAACACTTGACCGTGAAGATATTATGACAATGCAACCTTTTGAAAGTTTTGATCCTGTAGTGAAATTTATTCAAGATGCGGCTAAAGATCCAAAAGTACTTTCA